>JAEYTV010000625.1 GCA_023433855.1 Pseudomonadota bacterium
GCCATCCCCACCGCTCTTGGAGAAGTCTCTGATTAGCGCGTGAGATCGCGATCACAGATCTCGCCCTCGAGATTTTTTCTCGATTGAGGAGATGGGGCGATTGATTAGATGAAAGCCCATGGTCGTATAAAATGATGTCTCCGCCCTTGGGGATATAGGCCGCCGAAGGGAATGCGTTCCAGGCAACTACCCGTTTCACGTCATGCTCTTCGAAGAAGCGCGTCATACGCCGAGCGACGTATGCGTTTTCATAGGCCTGCCTAAGCCTGGGCCAGCTTTCCAGGCGCTGACCGAAGCGGAACAGATGCGATCTCCTCGGGGAGGTGATTTCTACTCCAGCGGTTGATAGAGGGATCGCGTACTCCGCTTTCGGCTTGTTGCTTGCACGATTGATCGTGAGCGGGGGCGCCCCCATCTCAGCCAAGCGTTTGGCGAGACTTACGTAAAGAGTTTGCAACCCCCCAAAATCATCCAGTGCTACCAAATTACATGTCGTCATCTGCTCTCTTCATCTCCCCGATGGGAGGCAGCTCAAATATGAACGTTAATAACGTCTTACGACAATTCCTTGTGTGTTTCCATGCAGAACTGTGCCGGTCAGGCGCATAATTTCGTGCGGAGCCGACTTAAAGCTGGGGCAAATTCAGAATGGTGCACCTTCCCACCCCTCCCAAACCGGTTCGCAACCAGGTATCTCCAGGCTCATATGGTCGGGCACCCGCGCGATGTTACACGGCCGCAGGAGTTCCCCATGCTCCTGCAGCAATCGGAGGAACCCGCCCGCAGCGCCTAGTCCCATTGAGGTACTTGCCCAGCTCGCAATTCACCCTACCTTGTTCTCTCCGATGGGAGACGAAAGATGCCTCATGTTTGGGACGAGCCGGTGGTGGTCGGCGATCATCTTATCTTCACGCCTTACCAGGCGCATCAATTTCTAAGGTCGAACCGAGGCCAACTGGGTTCCGGCCCGACTGCTGCAGCGGAAAGCGTGCTGGCTGCGGCTCTGGATGGCCGTGTACCGCCGGAAGAGGCACGCAAGAGTTTCCTGGCCGCGGTGCGCGTAGCGCAGAGCTGAAGACGGCCAGAGGTCAAGGCCCAGGATTGCGCTGATCGTCGCCGGCTGCAGCCATAGAATCCGCGTCATTGACTGCGATCATCACAAGAACAGGCCGAATTGGCGAGCGTCCGCTGCAGCGGCGCGTCGCCTTACCAAGTTCAGGCCGACACGGATCGCGGAACAGAAGCGGTCACCCCTGGCAGAGATCGAAATACGGACACCATGCAGCTTCCCGCCTTCTCATCCTTGTCTCACGAGTTGCATGCACGACTAAAGCTCATCAAGAAGAAGGCATTCGTCCGTGGCAGCGAGCTTGGTCTCATCGCCTGCGCCGCGCTTGTCGGGCTTGCTTCAGGATGCACGGTGAGCGCCATGACCTGGATCTCCAAGGCTCTCCACAGTCTCATCTTTGGGATACCCCATGACGCCTGGCTGAGTGCTTCGCCGATTGAGAACGAGGTCACGGTTCTTGTCGCGCCAATTGTTGGCGGCGCCATCCTCGGGATGACCTTCTTTCTTCTCCGCAAGAGGAAGAACAGGCCTATTGTGGATCCGATCGAAGCAAACGCGGTCTACGGCGGACGATTATCGCTGACCGACAGTATCATCGTGGCACTGCAAAATCTGATCTCGAACGGGTTTGGTGCATCGGTCGGACTTGAGGCAGGCTATACCCAGCTCTCCTCCGGCCTCGCCTCGAAACTCGGGTCGAAGCTCACGCTGCGGCGGGAGGACATGCGCATCCTTGTCGGCTGCGGTGCTGCGGGTGCCATCGCGGCGGCCTTCAACGCGCCGCTTACCGGTGCCTTCTATGCCTTCGAGCTGATCATCGGAACGTATAGCAGCATTGCGCTCGCCCCCGTCGTCGTCGCCGCCATTCTGGCAACTCTTGTCACCCGGTCCCTGTCCGGTGACACGTTCCTCATCGAGGTGGGTGAGATCGGACTGGTGGCGCCTCCCGATTTTGTGCCGGCGATCCTGCTCGGTGGATTTTGCGCCGCGACCGGCATTCTGATCATGAAGGGCGTCGCCTCGACCGAGCAACTTGCCCGGCGCAGCTCGATCCCCGCCGCGATTCGGCCCATGCTGGGAGGGGTCGTCGTCGGCCTTCTCGCGATGATTACACCCCAGGTGCTCTCCGCCGGTCATGGGGCCCTCCACCTCAACCTCGAGGCGGAAAGCACTCTGGTCGCGCTTGTAGGCCTCTTCCTCCTGAAAGCGACCGCATCTGCCGTCTCCATCGGCTCGGGATTCCGAGGCGGGCTGTTTTTCGCTTCCCTCTTCATGGGGTCCCTGCTTGGCAAGATCTTCGCCTATCCGGCCGATCTCGTGATGAGCGACGCGCTGACGCCGACTGTATTTGCCGTGGTCGGCATGAGTTCGCTGGCCGTCGCGCTGATCGGCGGACCGCTTACGATGACATTCCTCGCGCTGGAGATCACCGGAGACTTCCCGATAACGGCCCTGGTGCTTGCAGCAGTGATCAGCTCGTCGGTCGTGGTTCGAACGACATTCGGCTATTCATTTGCCACGTGGCGGTTTCATCTCAGGGGCGAGAGCATCCGCAGCGCGCACGACATCGGGTGGATCCGTAACCTCACGGTGGACAAGCTCATGCGTCCGGATGTCAAGAAGGCAACGGCGAGCCTCACCATCGGGCAGTTCCGGGAAAGGTTCCCCCTGGGCTCTACACAGAGAGCCATCATCGTCGATGAAGACGATCGATACGTGGGCATGGTCCTGGTCCCGGAGGTCTATGCCGACGAGGAGCAAGGACCGGACAAGGGCGACGGATCGCTGGAGCGTTTCATCCGGTACCGCAACGATTTCCTGCAGCCGCAGATGAACGCCAAACAGGCTGCCGCGATCTTCGACAAGACACGCAGTGAAGCCCTCGCCGTCGTCAACAACTTGATCGAGCGCCGCGTCGTAGGGCAACTCAGCGAAAGCCACACCCTCAGGCGATATGCGGAGGAGCTCGACCGGCGACGGCGCGAAGCCCTGGGCGAAACCCTCTGAGACCAGGGCTGCGATCGACCCGCTGCAAGGTGCGCACCACGGTCGCTTGGCACTTCGCTGAAGACGTGAGCTATCCGTCACAACGCAATGCAAAAGCTTCGGACTTAAGTCCCTGTGGAGGCGAAGACCGGAACGAAAATACCGTGGACACGTTGTCGGGCCACTCAACTGAAGGAGAGTGACGATGAACAAGTTGATCCTTATTTCGGCCGCTATCGGCCTTGCAGCAACGGGGGCCGTTGCGCAGGAAAGCACCGTGAATGGCGCCGTTGGCGGCGCCGTCACCGGTGCGATCGTCGGCGGCCCTGTGGGCGCCGCCGTGGGCGGTGTCGTTGGTGCAGTGGCGGGCACCGCAATCGATCCGCCGCCGGCCCGCGTTGTCACCTATGTCCGCGAGCAGCCCGTACAGCAGTCGGTCGTCGTTCAGGAGCGGGTGGTGGTCGGCGAGCCCATTCCGCAGCAGGTCGTCCTGACCCCTGTACCGGAAGCCCCCGATTATGCCTATGCCGTGGTGAACCAGCAGCGGGTGATCGTAGATCCGCAGACCCACCGGGTTGTACAGATCGTCGACTGACGCCCAAGGCTTCACCACAATGCAAAATGCCGCTGTATTCTGGATACAGCGGCATTTTTGCTTTGGGATCGAAGTGCCCAGTGATCGCTGCCTTACGCGTCAGTCACAGCGGAACCGAGCCGGCCGACGGCTGCGGGCGTCGAACTGCAACAAAGTTCTTCCACAGAAAACTCGTCGCGCGGCGTTTCCAGCCTCGCCTTTCGGCATCTATGACACATCTACGACAGTGACAAAGACAAAGGAGCCCCTCGATGCTGGGCTTGTTCAGAAAACTCCTACCCCGCGAAGATGCGTTCTTTGATCTTTTCGAACAGCATTCCCGGACCGTCCTCAGTGCAGCAGAAGCGCTGAACGAGCTATTGGCCGGCAGGGACATTGCCGGAAACGGCCAGCGGATCGTCAAGCTGGAGGACGAGGCCGACGAGATTACGCGAGAGGTGCTACAGGCCGTTCGCCGCAGCTTCATCACGCCCTTCGACCGCGGCGACATCAAGGACCTCATCCAGTCGATGGACGATGCGATCGACATGATGCACAAGACGGTCAAGACCATCAACCTCTTCGAACAGAGCAGCTTCGATCCGCTGATGCAGGAGATGGGCGGCGAGATCGTGAAGGCCGCCCACCTCATCTTGGAGGCCCTGCCGCTTCTGCAGAAGATCAGTCCGAACGCAGCGCGCCTCAGCGCTATCGTGGAGGAGGTGACGCGTGTCGAAGGCCGCTCGGACGATTTGCACGACCGCGGACTGAAGGATCTTTTTCGCCGCCACGGACAGGGCAATGCCATGAACTACATTATCGGCAGCCAGATCTATGGCGAACTGGAAAAGGTGCTCGACCGGTTCGAGGATGTCGCCAATGAGATCAGCGGCATCGTGATCGAGAATGTCTGATGGATGCCACCCTAGCATTTCCTCTGCTTGCTGCCCTCATTGCGGTCGCGCTCTTCTTTGACTTCCTGAATGGCTTGCACGATGCGGCGAACTCAATCGCGACCATCGTCTCGACGCGGGTTCTCAGGCCGCAATACGCCGTCTTCTGGGCGGCGTTCTTCAATTTCATCGCCTTTCTCTTCTTCGGCCTGCATGTGGCCGAAACCCTCGGCACCGGGATCATCGATCCGGACATCGTTTCGCCGCAGGTGATATTTGCCGCCCTTATGGGTGCAATCGTCTGGAACATCATCACCTGGGCCTTCGGCATCCCTTCCAGTTCATCTCACGCACTGATCGGGGGCCTGGTTGGCGCAGGCCTCGCAAAGGTGGGCTGGAGCTCGATCGTCTGGAGCGGTCTCACGAAAACGGTCGGTGCCATCTTCCTGTCACCGGCAATCGGCTTCCTGCTGGCGCTTGTCCTGGTCCTGACGGTGTCGTGGGTCTTCGTCCGCCAGACGCCATTCGCCGTGGACCGTACCTTCCGGGTACTGCAATTCGTCTCGGCGTCGCTTTATTCCCTCGGGCACGGGGGCAACGACGCACAAAAGACCATGGGCATCATCGCAGTACTCCTTTATTCCCAGGGCTACCTCGGCAGTACGTTCCATGTGCCCTTCTGGGTGGTCATCAGTTGTCAGGCGGCGATGGCTTTCGGCACATTGTTCGGCGGATGGCGCATCGTTCATACGATGGGATCGAAGATCACCCGCCTGAACCCGATGCAGGGCTTCTGTGCCGAGACGGGAGGCGCCCTGACACTTTTCGGCGCGACTTGGCTCGGTATTCCCGTCTCGACGACCCACACGATCACCGGCGCCATCATCGGGGTTGGTGCAGCGCGGCGGGTCTCTGCGGTCCGCTGGGGAATCGCGACCAACATCGTCTTCGCCTGGTTCATCACCTTGCCAGCGGCCGCCCTCATCTCGGCTCTCTGCTATTGGACCTCAAGTCTCTTCTGACCCGGGGAGACTTCATTCGGACCCGTGCATTTTTTTGCAGACCCGGAACAACTCTTCATCTAAGTTGTTTTTAGGGGTTGGCAGCCGGGAGGAGGCGAAGACATGCAGACAAGTTGGCAGAAACCTGTTCGCGTCGCGTTCGGGCATCTTGGTACGGAGGTTGTCCACGGTCCCTTCGAGGCTTTGGCCCTTCTGACTGATCGCTGGCCGGACTTGCGCGGCCCTCATTTCGTCAAGGCGCGCAGCGCCTGCCGCGCAGCACTTGACGGACGCAGAACGCCGGAGGAAGCGCGCCAGCACTTCGAGCAAGCTGTCAGCGAGGCGCAACTCCATCTGAACTGAGGATGTGCCACGAACGAGTCGGCCGGCCTAGTGCCGGCCTTTTTCGTTTTGAAGCGCTGTCGGCGAGCTTGCGCCGCTCCCCTGGCAAACAGAATAAGTCGGGACAATTTCCGGGAGCCGCTTACGGCCGAAACCGAATTTCTTGCGCAGGAATGCTTGTGCGCCGAGATGACCGGTTCTAAATCAGCGAAGAAAACAAGGGATCGCCATGACTTCCTATTCTTCCGTCCTTGACGTAATCGGCAACACGCCGCTGATCCGGCTGCACGGCGCCTCCGCAGCGACGGGCTGCGAGATCCTCGGCAAGGCCGAGTTCTTGAACCCCGGCCAGTCCGTCAAGGATCGCGCGGCCCTCTACATCATCCGCGATGCCGAAACAAAGGGCTTTCTTCGTCCAGGTGGCGTCATCGTGGAGGGAACCGCCGGCAATACCGGCATTGGACTGACGCTGGTTGCCAAGGCGCTCGGCTACCGCACCGTCATCGTCATTCCGGAGACACAGAGCCAGGAGAAGAAAGACGCCCTGAAGCTGCTCGGCGCCGAACTGGTCGAGGTGCCGGCCGTTCCTTACAAAAATCCGAACAACTACGTGAAGGTCTCCGGCCGCCTTGCCGAAGACCTCGCCCGTACGGAGCCGGCGGGTGCCATCTGGGCAAACCAGTTCGACAATGTGGCGAACCGCGAAGCCCATGTGGAAACCACCGCGCCGGAGATCTGGGAGCAGACAGGCGGCAAGGTCGACGGGTTCATCTGCGCGGTTGGCTCCGGGGGCACGCTCGCAGGGGTCGCCATCGGCCTCAAGGCCAGGAACCCGGACATCAAGATCGGCATCGCGGATCCGGAGGGCGCTGCACTCTACGAATATTATACCCATGGTGAGTTCAAGTCGGAAGGCAATTCGATCACCGAGGGAATTGGCCAGGGCCGGATCACCGCCAATCTCGAAGGTTTTACGCCGGATTTCGCTTACCGCATCCCCGATCCTGAAGCCCTCCCCTACATCTTCGACCTCGTCGAACATGAGGGTCTGTGCCTCGGCGGATCCAGCGGCATCAACATCGCCGGGGCCGTTCGCCTCGCCAAGGATCTCGGGCCTGGGCATACAATCGTGACCGTGCTGTGCGACTACGGCAACCGCTATCAGTCGAAGCTCTTCAATCCGGACTTCCTCAAATCCAAGGGTCTGCCGGTCCCGGGATGGTTGACCCAGAAGCGGCATATCCCCGTCCCCTTCCAGTCCGTTTGACCCCTTGCGCAAGAGTGATTTCATGCCGGTTGAGGCCCTTTACCGCGACGACTTTTATCTCTCGACCGCCGAGGGGGTGGTTACCGCCGTTCACGAAGACGGTGGTATCGAGCTTAACCGGACGTGCTTTTATGCGGCATCAGGCGGACAGCCTGGCGACACCGGATGGCTGGAGCGGGCCGACGGATCGCGGATCACACTTGGGCAAACGCGCCACGGAGCCAGCAAGGAGATCGTGATCCACATGCCGCTGGAGGGCGAAGCCCGGCCGCTGGTCGGCGAGAACCTCACCTTGCACGTCGACTGGCCGCGCCGATACAGGCTGATGCGAATGCACACCGCCTGCCACCTGCTGTCCGTCGTCTGCCCGTACCCGATCACAGGCGCTTCAGTCGGAGAGGAGGAATCGCGGATCGATTTCGACATGAGCGAGACGATCGACAAGGACGAGGTCACGGCAAAGCTTATGGCGCTGGTTCACGAGAACCATCCGGTTTATGTGCAGTGGATAACCGACGAGGAACTGGCTGCGAATCCGGGGATCGTCAAATCGAAGAACGTTCGTCCCCCGATGGGGCTCGGGCGCGTGAGCCTTGTATGCATCGGCGAAAATTCCGCCGTTGACAGTCAGCCCTGCGGCGGCACACATGTTTCCGAGACGCAGGAAGTCGGTGCAATTCACATCGCGAAAATAGAGAAGAAGGGCAAGGAGAACCGCCGCTTCCGCATCCGGTTCGGCGAACCCGGCATCGACGCGTAGACACCTCCAGGGGAGGAATAGTCAAATGAGCGAGACCAGCCGCTTCGTCGTTTCGGCCGATTGGCTTCAGGAGGAACTCGGCAGCCCCGATCTCAGGATCCTGGATGCTTCCTTCTACCTGCCGGCCCAGAACCGGGATCCCGATGCAGAATACGCTGCCGGGCATATTCCAGGTGCGGTTCGTTTCGATCATGACGAGATCGCCGACCATTCCACAGGCCTGCCCCACATGGTGCCGTCACCTGAAGTCTTTGCCGAGGCGGCGGGCAGGATGGGTATTCGCGAGAACGACCGGATCGTCGTGTATGACGGGCCCGGCATCTTCTCGGCGCCGCGAGCCTGGTGGCTCTTCCGCATCATGGGCGCACAAAAGGTTTTCGTGCTTGATGGAGGCCTCGACGGGTGGAAGGCGGAAGGTCGTCCTCTGGAGACCTCGACCCCCTCCCCGGAACCCGCGACGTTCAGAACCGATTTCCGGCCTGATAAGGTAGCCAGTTTCCAGGCTATGTCCGCAATTGTCGATCAAGGCCTGCGGCAGATTGCAGATGCCCGCTCGTCAGGACGCTTTGCGGGCACGGAGCCGGAGCCTCGCGCCGGCATGCGATCCGGGCACATGCCGGCAGCCCGCAGCCTGCCTTCCGGGACGTTTTCGACCGGCGGCAAGCTCAAGTCGCTGCCCGATCTGAGGCAGGCAATCGAGGCCGCGGGGATCGATCTCGGCAAGCCGGTGGTAACGACCTGCGGCTCCGGCATCACTGCTGCGATCATCACGCTGGCGCTCGAATCCCTGGGGCACGAAGACAACGTGCTCTACGACGGGTCCTGGAGCGAGTGGGGCAGCCGCGACGACACTCCGGTCGAAACCGGCGCCCCGGCCGCGAAGACGGCCTGAAGCCATGGTCAAGAAGCCGTCCCCGCTCAGGGCGCATGTGACGCAACTGGAAATGACCGCACCTCCGAAGGCGAGCTTGCCGGTGCCGGTCAATATCCAGACGGCGATCATTCGCGCTCCGGAGATCCCTCTCCACTACTACCGGTATCTCTACCGGCAGGTTGGCAGGCGATGGCACTGGTACAAGCGGCTTCGCATGACGAACGAAGAACTGGCTGCAGCGATCCACGATCCGCGCGTGTCGATCACCGTCCTCTACGTCAACGGTGCACCTGCGGGTTTCTTCGAACTTCGAAAGGAGAACGAGGACGTGGTCGAGCTTTCCTATTTTGGCCTCTTCGAACACGCAATCGGACTCGGCATCGGCAAGTGGTTCCTGCTGCAGGCCCTTTATTCAGCATGGCAGGACAGTCCGCAGAAGGTGACCGTCACGACCAACACCCTTGATCACCCCCGGGCGCTGCAACTCTATCAGATGATGGGCTTTTCGCCGGTTCTGA
Source organism: Pseudomonadota bacterium (assembly GCA_023433855.1). Classification (GTDB taxonomy): domain Bacteria; phylum Pseudomonadota; class Alphaproteobacteria; order Rhizobiales; family Rhizobiaceae; genus Neorhizobium. Next base: position 9,285 of record JAEYTV010000625.1, read on the forward strand.
CTTACGAAGCGGTGGTTGCCCCGATGACGGACGTGGAACTGCTGAAAGCGCTGGACGACCGGTAAGACCGGCGATCACGGAGGTTCACGGACAGCTTTCCATGCCGGCTTTCAGCAAGGCACCCTCGCCACCTTGGTCGCAGCGAGGGCCAAGCGCTGTGCGTCGCGAAGCGTCAGTTTCGGCCTGCCTCTGCCGGGCCGCCATCACCTTCGATGCGCTCGGCCGTGTCGAGCAGAAGCTTGACGAACTCGCTGGCGCGCCTGTCATCCTCCCCGATCTTGCGGGCAATCACCTCGCTGAGGTTCAGCATGGCCGCATCGACGCTGCGCGGCAGCGAGGGACCGGCATTCCGGCTTCTTTCCCGGTGCTCCTGCTTCTGCTTGATCCTCTCGGCAATCGCCGACAGCCGATCCAGGATGGTCGCGGCAAAGCTCCGGTTCTCGTCAAGATGCTTGCGCCCCTCGTCCGTGATCACGTAGCGCTTCTTGTTGCCATCCGCTTCCGCCGTCACGTATCCCGCCTCTTCCAGGTAGGTAAGGGTGGGATAAACGACGCCCGGGCTCGGGACATAGAAGCCGTAGGTCAGATCCTCGATGTGCTTGATGATCTCGTAGCCGTGCCGCGGCTCCTTTTCGATGAGGGCGAGCACCACGAGGCGCAGATCACCCTGCATCAGGAAGCGGCCGATGCGCCCCTCCCCGTCGTCCCCGAAGCCCCGGCCATCACGGCCGCCTCCCCGACCTCCAAAGCGGCGACCGAAACCACCGCCGCGCATCGCGAACATTTCCTCTAATCCGCGGCCCCGGCTACCGTCGCCGCAGCCCCGTCTGCCACCATGTCCATATCCGAGCATTTTGCTGCCTCCTATGTCTTAGATATGTCTAAGAGGTTCCCGTCTTCGCTATGTCAATAGCCGATATATCTAGTGCATATCGAATGGTTGGGTGACGCAAAGAAAAAGCGCCGGGCAGGTCCGGCGCTTTTGTTGTCTATCGCGGTGGTCGAGCAGCCGTCGAGCCCAGGAATATCGGTTCTGTGAGCTAGGCCACGCCGAGCAGGGCTTCCGGCGGGAACGCCTCGTAGCCGAGCGCCTCGGCGACTGGGCGACTGGTCACCCTGCCCCTGTGAATGTTCAGACCATCGCGGAGATGGATGTCTTCAGCGATCGCACGCAGCCCGCGGTCGGCGAGCGCCAGCCCGTGATGCAGGGTGGCATTGTTGAGGGCATGCGTCGAGGTGATCGGCACTGCCCCCGGCATGTTGGCGACGCAATAGTGCACGATCCCATCGATCTCGTAGGTGGGGTCCGAGTGCGTGGTCGCGTGTGAGGTTTCGAAGCAACCACCCTGGTCTATCGCAACGTCCACCAGCACGGCACCCGTCTTCATCCCGGAAAGCATCTCACGGCTCACAAGCTTCGGCGCAGCGGCACCGGGGATCAGAACTGCGCCGATGACCAGATCCGCGGAGAAGACTTCCTCTTCCACCGCATCGATCGTCGAATACCGGGTGTGGACGCGACCGCCGAAGATGTCGTCCAGTTCACGAAGGCGTGGCAGAGAGCGGTCGATGACCGTCACATCCGCACCAAGTCCAGCAGCCATCCGGGCGGCATGCAGTCCGACCACCCCGCCGCCGATCACCGTCACCTTGCCC
>JAEYTV010000001.1 GCA_023433855.1 Pseudomonadota bacterium
AAGCAACAGAATCCAGGAATTCTGAAATTGCAGCAGCATCTGCGCCGCCCAGTAAATTACCCAACTTTAGGAGGGCATGATGCTGCAGATAGGACATACCGCACCTGACTTTAATCTCGCCAGCACGAACGGTGACATAAGCTTCCATGAATGGCTGGGCAGTAGCTGGGGCGTATTGTTCAGTCATCCAAAAAATTTCACGCCTGTCTGCACCACAGAATTGGGTGAGGTCGCAAGGCTAAAGGACGAATGGGAGCGGCGGAACGTCAAGGTTATCGGGCTCTCAGTCGATCCGCTTGAACGGCACGAGGAGTGGGCGCGCGATATTCAGGAGACACAAGGCGAAGCGTTGAACTTTCCGCTTCTGTCCGATCCCGATCGTGAGGTGGCTGAGCTTTATGGGATGGTTCATCCCGAAGCTAACCCCCTGGAAACCGTTCGCTCCGTCTTCATTATCGACCCAAAAAAGAAGGTCAGGCTCACCTTGAACTACCCCCCGAGTGCTGGCCGAAACTTTGACGAGATCATCCGCGTGATCGACAGCCTGCAGCTATCGGATCGCGAAAAAGTCTCCACCCCGGTGAATTGGAAGTTGGGCGAGCCGGTGATTGTTGCACTTCAGCTTTCGGATGAGGAAGCTAGAGAAAGGTTTCCACAGGGTTTTGAGGCGAAGAAGCCCTATCTTCGATACGTGAAGCTCTAGAATTTCGAACGCGGAAGACGATCGGTTGTGGCAAAACCTCTCGCGACATTGCCGTCGACGCGGCACCTGTTCTCCCTAGAGGCAACCACGGCGCCTGCGGACAAAGAGATGCCGCAGGCGCTGGATTGGCAGCATAAAGTGGAAGCCTATCGCGAGCCCTCGCACGAGCCCGGCCCGATGTTCCGGTGATGGTGTGATCGGACCTTTTCATCAAATCTTATGGACAACGAGGACCGCGGCCAGGCTGTCGTCCAACCCGGCTGACGCTACAGAAGCCGGTTTCGGCGCGGCTCGCCGCCACTACCATCTCCCGAACCCAATCAGGCATAGCTTCGCGCTGCAGCAGTGTCCTCTCTCAGGACCTCATACTTATTTGATCGGCCCTTATGATCTCAACGCCAGTTCGCCGGTCTTCTGGCGCGCGGTACAAGGGATCCGTCGACGGATCAAGAAGATCATCTGGGCGACGAGGTCGATAGATTACCCCCCACCAAGCGAAAGGAGATTACAATGTCGAAGATTATCAAGCTCACCGCTGTCGCTGTCTTTCTTGCAGCGTCTTCTCTGGTTACCCCGGCCATTTCTGCCGAAGGAAACTACTACAAGGGTGCATACGCTACACCCCGGCAGAAGATCGATTCCCTGTTCACGGGCAGCATCGCTGCAAGCGAAAGCGGCATGCGCAGTCCTACTTCCCGCGATAACCGGCAGATAGGCGATACCCGCTCTCTCGGCAGCGGCGATTACTACCAGGGCGCCCATCGTCCGCTATGACCAGAGGTGCGGGCCCGGCCCGTAAAGTGTCCATGAAACCTTAGTATCGAGGGTGGACCACCCTCGATACTAAACATCGCTACCCCTCTGCCGGACAGTTCTAGAGGCTCCCTCGCCTTCCGGCTCAGGCAAATTGCCTCTTGGCAATATTGCCTGCTGGCGGCGGAGCCAACATGGTGACGGCGAGTGCTGCGACCAGGCAACCAACGGCCATGATCATCGAAACGGCGTTGAGCTCCCACCCAGACTGGAAGAGCAAGCCTGCAGCGATCGGGCCCGCAGCCGATCCCGCACGGCCGACGCCGATGACGACGCCGGTGCCTGCCGCCCTGAGTTGCGAAGGGAAAGACTGGGCAACGATCGAATAGAAGCCGGAATTTGCGCCGATGATGAAGAATCCGGCGGCCGCCGCGGTTACCGTTAGCGGCACAAGCTCCTGCGAGAATCGCCCGAAAACGCCGACCGCACCTGCTCCGCAGACCAGTGCGGCAATGACGGACAGTCGCAGGCTCCAGAGCTGCGAAAGCAGGCTGATGACAATCGTGCCGATCAGGCCACCGATATGAGCCCAGACGAGGACACTCCCGGCAGCCGCCGGTGGATAGTTCATGTCCGCCACCAACTTCGGGATCCACTTCATCAGGAAATAGAGCGAGACCATGTACATAAAAAAGGCGAGCGTGAGGAAAAGTGTGGTCCGGAGCACTCCCCTCCCAAGACCACTTGCCCGTCCATGGCTTAGTGGTGGCAGTGAAGGGAGTTTGTCGATTGGTGACCGCCCCTGGGCCAGCAATATCCGATTCAGCCTCTCGAGCGCGTTCCTCGGGTGACGCTGGCAAAGGAAAGCCACCGATTCCGGAACGAACAGCAGTACTGGAGCAATAAGGATCGTCGTCGCGAAAGCGCCAAGCTCGAAGGCTGCCACCCATCGATAACCTTGAGCGAACAATTTCGAAACCAACGCGCCACCGGCAATTGCCCCGAGTGAAAAGCCGCCGATCAGGACCGTGACAGCCAGGCTGCGCCTCCGATCGTTAGCGAGTTCCGAGACCATCGCACTACTTGTTGCAAGCAGGCCACCAACTCCAAGCCCGGTAAAGAAACGGGCCGCCGAGAGATCGAGGACGCTTCCCGACCACGAGGCCAGCCCCATCCCTGTGGCCATGATAACGAGGCAGGCAAGGATGGTCGGCTTGCGACCCAGGCGGTCCGCGAACAGCCCGACGAGGATGGAACCGATGCTCATGCCCACCAGATCCATCGCAAGTACGATGCCGAGCGTTGCGCTGTCGATCTGCCAGGCCTCCGCTATCCCGGGAGCAGCAAACGAAATCGCGTAGACATCAAAACCCTCGATGGCCGTGCAGGCCGTTAGAATCCCCATCGCGAGGATCTGGCGCGCGTGCATCGGCTCACGCGCGATTTTTTCAAAGGGATCCCCATCCTCCATGTCAGCCCCTTTGTTTCTCCGCGGTGCCCCGCAAGTTGCTTGATGGGATCAATGTCGTCATTTGGATTGCTAAGCGTAGTTTTACCACGGTCCCCGACGGCAAGATACGGAGCCGCTGGAAGTTGCGGCCCCGCCGGAAACGCCGGCACTCTCGGCAGTCGCCGTCCTGGCATCAATTGCGCATTTCATTTTCTTCTAGCTTCGCTCAGCGCTTGTGGTCGAGCATTGCCTAAGCGCTGTGGCGGACGCGGACGGCTAACGTTGTGGACGCACCAGCCGTGGCGCGGCGGCGTGGGATGCGATGAGTTCGTCAATTCTCTCGAGGAAGCTGTGGAGCACGGGGGACGGATTGTCTGCCCGATAGCCTGCCGCGATCTCGATCACCGGAGGATTGCCCGAAAGTGGCCTGCTCACGACCGACCAGGGCAGCAGATGTTCGACATAGGCGGGCAGCAGGGTAACGCCGCGAGTGGACGCCACAAGCGAGATACCGGTCGCAAACCCATCCAGGAAATGGGAAGGCGAAACAATCACACCCCGATCGCCCAGGTACCGCTCAACGATCCCCCTCAAGACGTGCGGCGTGTCGGAATACCCGATAAACGTTTCCGCATCGAGGTCGCGAGCATCAATTTCGGACTTTCCAGCCAGAGGATGATCGCTGGGCAGGATCACAACTATCGGCTCGTGTGCGATGACCTTGTAGCGAACGTCGGGCTGCGGCTCGATGCGAGAGAATCCAAGATCGATCTCGCCCAGCTGAACTGCCTGGGCAACGTCAGGAGAGAAGTCGCTCGATACCCTGAAGTCGATGTTCTTCAGTTGCCCGCTTAGAACGTTGGTTACATGCGGCAGCCACTCGACCTCCTGCCCCGTCAGGAAGCCGACCGAGAAGCTGGTCTTGGCCGGCCGGACCGCGCGCCGTGCCGCGGCTACCGCCTCGGCTGCCTGGTACAGCGACAGCCGGGCATGCTCGATGAACGCCTGTCCAGCGGGCGTGAGCTCGACCCCGCGTGAGCTGCGCTTGAGGAGGTCGGTGCCAACCTCAAGCTCAAGATCGCGCAACTGGCGGCTCAATGACGGCTGCGCGGTGTGGAGTCGCTTGTCGGCCGCCATCTTGAGGCTGCCTTCCTCGGCCACCGCTACAAGATATCTGAGATGCCGCAGCTCCATTTCGCAGCTATGCCTCCGAGGTATATCGGTAGAATATACAAAGTAATTCCTCCGCGGGAAATCCCTGCTATTTATTAATCATCGACCGGGAGCGGTGCCACCGAGGCATAACCTGGAAATGGCGGGGCACTCCGCCGCGTGCGTTGAACTAACTGGAGCAGTGACGATGAAGGACACCGTGCACTTGTGCAGCGGGAAGACTGCGCTCGTGACCAGCGCCGCACGCGGCACCGGCCGGGCTGTCGCAATGGCGCTCGGAAAGGCCGGTGCGCAGGTGCTGGTGCATCATACGCGCTCGCCGGCCGCTGCTGCCCAGCCTGTCAGCGACATCCGTGCCAGCGGCGGCAAGGCGATGGCGCTCGCCGTTGATCTGTCGAGCCGCGATGGCCCGCAGGAGCTCGCCACACGAACCCGAACGATCATCGGGGACCGCCTCGACATCCTTGTTTTCAATGCCCGGCTCACGAAGACCGCCAGCCCCGACCGCCCCACGCCCGAGGCATTCGATGCCGAATTCGCGGCGAACGTGCGGGCACCGCTTTTTCTCGTGCAGGAACTGCTGCCGGTGTTGAGGAGGGGCTCGCGCTTCGTGGTTACGGTCGAGCCGCCATCGGTGCCCAAGCAGAATCCCGCTTCGCGCTCGGTCCAGGGCGGCCTCGAAGGCTTGGTCGATGAGCTGGGGGCATCGCTCGGCGTTCAAGGCATTCGCGTTGATACGGTCATGCCGACCGGAGGGGCGCGCGCGGGGGGCAGCCGGCTGCAAGGCGCGGAAGATGCCTTGCGATCCCCACGACCCGCCGAGATCGCCCGCACCGTGGCGGTCCTGGTGTCCGGCACGGAGTAGAATAGGGCGCCGGAGAAATCCTAGGCTGAACGAAAGGACGGGTAGAGCCATGCAGGAGAGCATCATCCGAGTTCCGGACAGTCAGCATCCGATCATTGTCGAACCGGTCATAGATCATGTGATCGTGGTTGCCGGAGGCAAGATCGTCGCTGACACGCTACGCGCCATCACTCTCAGAGAGGCAGACTTACCGCCAGTGCTCTATATCCCCCGTCGCGACGTCGACATGAGCACGCTGAAACGCTCCGCAACGTCCCGCTACTGCCCCTATAAGGGAGAGGCATCGTTTTTCAGCATTTCCGCCAATTCGCAGGATACGCCCGACGGAGCCTGGACTTACGGGATGCCGCACTGGGCAGTCTGCGAGATCGAGTACCACGTGGCGTTCGATTCCGACCGGGTCGACCGCATCGACGTGCTCGCCCACTGATTACGAAGGGAGGCTGACACCATGGATCTCATTAGTAGCCTTCATTCCTTCGTCCGGGTCGCCGAGACGGGATCCTTCTCGGCCGTCGCCGCAGAGCGCGGCGTCACCCAGCCCGCTATCTCGCGTCAGGTCACCGCGCTTGAGGAATATCTCTGCGCGCGGCTTGTCCAGCGCAGCACCCAAGCGGTCACGCTAACAGAAGAGGGCCGCAATCTGTTGCTGCCGGCGCAGGAGCTGATTGACGCTGCCGACGGCATCCGCCAGCTCACCGGCCGCTGGTCGCGCCAGCCGGTCGGTTCGGTCCGTCTGGCGCTGCCGGTCTCGCTCGGCCTCTATTTCAGCGACCGGATAGCAGCGCTGCTGAGAGAGTTCGACGAGCTTTCGGTTGATCTCGTGCTGCGCGATTGCGGCGGCAACCTGATCGAGGACGGGCTCGATCTCGAAGTCTGCATTGGCGAGCCGCAGGACGCCTATCTCATCTGCCGCCGCGTCGGTTCTTTGGCCGACATGCTCGTCGCCTCACCCGGCTATTTGGAGCGCAGGTCCGCACCAACCCGTCCGACCGATCTTGAGGGCCATGACTGCATCGTCCATTCGCGCTCCAGCGCCGGCCGTAGCTGGCAGTTTCTGGACGGCGCCAATGGCATGGGCCGCTCCGTTGCACCGCGCGGCCGGTTCAGCGCCGACAATGCCGCTGCCGCCTATCGAGCCGCCCTTGGCGGCCAGGGCATCGCCTGTCTGCCTGCAGTGCTCGTCTCCGAAGACATCGCTTCCGGCCGGCTGTGCCAGCTGTTGGCGGACCATCCATTGCGGCGGCACCCCATCTACATCACCTACGCGTCACGTCGTCGCTTGCCGCACCGCACGCGCGCCGTGATCGACTTCCTTGTGCGGTCGTTCCAGGCCGATCCCGAGATGCGCATCACCGACTGAGGCACCTGCCCGTCACGGCCTGTCACGCCGCCGCCCTTCCGTGGAGATCAGACTGCCTCAAAGCCGCGAGTCTTCTCCCTGGCTGCCCGCAGCCGCTCGCTTCTTGGGCCGAGAGCGGCCTGTGCTCATACCTTCCGTATAGGCGGATATAAGCCCGTGCTTAGTTCTGCCGTCCGACTGCATGCGGTAGCCTTGTATTCAAGATCAGGATGCGGAGACGGGCTATGAACTTGGAGCTCTTTCACAACGACAGCGATAGCCGGTCCGATCACGAAGTCCCACGCTGGTCCTCCCTGAATGCCAGCGCTGCCGCGGGTGGCACGTCCCTCTTTGCCACCCGCGGTCCCCTCTTCCAACACCCGCAAGGAGGCTTGCCGTCATGTCGATCGAACCTCACCCGCCGCAAGATGCTCGCTCTGGGCGCCGGCAGTGCGGCCTTTCTTTTTGACGCACGGCTCCACGCGGCATCCGCCTCGGTCTTTTTGAAAGGAGACATGATCATGAGCATGATCACCACCAAAGACGGCACTGGCATCTTCTACAAGGACTGGGGGCCGCGCGACGGAAGGCCTATCGTCTTCTCGCATGGTTGGCCGCTTTCCTCGGACGCCTGGGACGCGCAGATGTTGTTCTTCGGGATGAAAGGCTACCGGGTCATTGCCCATGACAGACGTGGTCATGGGCGTTCCGACCAGCCGTGGGACGGCAACAATATGGACCAGTATGCCGACGATCTCGCGGAGTTGATCGAGAAGCTCGACCTGCGCGGCGCAACCCTGGTCGGCCATTCCACCGGCGGCGGCGAGGTCGCCCATTATGTCGGCCGGCACGGCCCGCAAAGGGTCGGGAAAGTGGTGCTTGTCGGGGCGGTGCCGCCGCTGATGCTCAGGACCGCGAACAATCCGAACGGCACTCCGATGGAGGTCTTCGATGCCATCCGCGCGGGCGTGGCGTCCAACCGCTCGCAATTCTATTACGATCTGACCATTCCCTTCTACGGCTTCAATCGCGATGGCGCGAAACCCAACGAAGGCTTGCGTGAGAGCTTCAGGCTCCAGGGCCTCGCCGGTGGCATCAAGGGCCAATACGACTGCGTCCGCGAGTTCTCGGAAGTCGACTACACGCCCGATCTCAAGGCAATCGACAAGCCGACGCTGATCGTCCACGGCGACGACGACCAGATCGTGCCGATCAAGGCATCGGGCGAGCTGTCCGCGAAGCTTGTGCGCGGCTCGACGCTCAAGGTCTACCCGGGCGGCTCGCACGGGCTCGCCCAGGTCGATGCGGACCGGTTCAACGCCGACCTTCTCGCCTTCCTCCAGACCTGAAGCCCGCGCCGCCTCGAAGGAACACAAAAACCTCCAAGCTTCCGGCAACGCCCGAACCTGCGGGCGCGCCTCAGTCAACTCGTGCCTCGGCCAGGGCCAGGCACCAACCAGGAGTCTCGCCATGAAGGGCGATTTCAAACTGCTCATCGGCGGCCAGGAACGTGACGGATCGACCGGCCAAAGCGACGCTGTGATAAACCCCGCGACCGGCGAGACGCTCTGCCGCGTCGCTTACGCCACGATAGCCGATCTCGATGAGACGGTCGCAACTGCAGTCACCGGCATGCGCGAATGGCAGGGGGTCGTACCCTGGGAACGTGGACGCATCCTGAAACGGGCTGCCGAGATCTTGCGCCGCGACGGTGAGGCGGCTGCCCTCACCATGACGCTTGAGCAAGGCAAGCCGCTCGCCGAGGCCCGGATCGAAGTCGAGCGTTCGGCCGATTTCCTCGAATGGGGCGGCGAGCAGGCGCGCCGCATCGCCGACCGCGTGATGTCGGGTCGCACGCGCGGCAGCCGGATCGAGGTCCAGAGCTATCCCATCGGGGTCGTCGCCGCCTTCACCCCGTGGAACTTCCCGATGGCGCTGGCAGCCAAGAAATTCGCCGGCGCACTCGGTGCGGGGTGCGGGATCATCTGCAAGCCTTCGCAGGAGACCCCAGGATCGGTGCTGGTGATGGCTCAGGCCCTGCTTGAGGCTGGCGTCACACCCGGCGCGCTCGCGGTCCTCTTCGGAGATGCCGGCCAGATTTCCGACTATCTGATCACCGCACCGGAGATCGCCAAGATCACCTTCACGGGCTCCATTCCGATCGGCAAGCGCCTGGCAGCCGCTGCCGGTTCCCGGATCAAACCGGTGACGATGGAACTGGGCGGCCATGCCCCCGTCATCGTCTGCGCCGATGCGGATCCCGAATGGGCAGCCGAGATGCTCGTGCGCGCCAAGTTCATGAATGCAGGCCAGATCTGCCTGTGCCCGACGCGCTTCTTCGTCGAGGAACCCATTTCCAAGCGCTTCACCGCCCGCTTTGTCGAATTGGCGTGCGCGCTGCGCCTTGGCGACGGCACCAATCCAGAGACGCAGATGGGGCCCCTCGCCAATGCTCGCCGGCTGGAGGCGATCAGTGGCCTGGTCGAAAATGCCCGCATGGGCGGCGCAACCGTGCTGACCGGCGGCAAGCGCCGCGGGGATCGTGGCTTCTTTTACGAGCCGACCGTACTCGTCGACGTACCTGACGACGCGGCGATCCTGCACGAGGAGCCGTTCGGGCCTGTGGCACCCATTCTGCCATTCACCGACGAGGCGGAGATGCTCGCCCGGGCGAACGGCCTCGAGTTTGGGCTCGCCTCCTACATCGTCACCAATGACGTTCATCGCGAGCGGCGGCTCACAGCAGCGCTGGAATATGGCGTGGTCGGGGTTAACGGCATGGTCATGCACTACCCCGAGGCCCCGCTTGGCGGTTGGAAGGAGAGCGGCATCGATACTGAGGGCGGCATCGAGATCCTCGATCCGTACCTGCGCACCAAGCACGTCAGCATTGCGTAGGCGAAGGTACTCCGGCGATGCTCAACGATCCTTCCTCACCACTTTCGTTCGTCGCAGGTTCCGCGATCCTCACGAACGCCTGCGCGATCATGCAGAACGGCGCGACCGTCCGTTACAATCTCGCCATCACTCAGGGGCGTGACTTCCGGGCCTCGCTGGTCGCGCACGACGAGCGCCTCGCGCAGCAGTACATCGATACCCAGGCAGCGCTTGGGTTGGCGGAAACGCGGGTTCGCCTGCAACTCCGAGGGCTCGGCCTACTCAACGCAGCGGTCGCCCTGTTCGCGGCGACGACAGTCCTTGGGCTCAGCGGCGCGTTCCTCGTCCAGGCGCGGCTGTTGCCGGCATTGCCCGTCCGCATCGTCATGCTCGCGGCCAGCGGCGTCGGGCTCGTTCTCCTTCTCGCAGCCACCCTCACCTTCTTCCGCGAAAGCGCCTGCGGCCGGGCACTGCTTGTGCTCCACCGCAATCTCGGCACGCCCGTAGCGGAAGACATCACAAGGAGTGCCACCCATGCCGTGTGAGCCCATCGTTCCTCTGACGCTCCTGGACTCTCCCCTTTTTGGCGCCAGTCTGGTCGATGCGGGCATGCGTGACGTCTTCAACTTCCGGAGTTTCGTGCAACGCTGCGTTGAGTGCGAAGTCGCGCTGGCGCGGGCGCAATCCCGCCTTGGCGTGATCCCGGTGGAAGCCGCCGAGGGTATCGCGGCGACCGCCCACCGCTTCAGCTTCGACCTGGAGCGGTTACGCCACGACACCGAGATCGTCGGCTATCCCATCCTGCCGCTCGTCGAGCAGTTTGCCGACGCGGCGGGCGATGCGGGACGCTATCTCCATTGGGGGGCCACTACCCAGGACATCATGGACACGGCGACGATCCTGCAGGTGCGCAACGGGATCGAAGGCATCGAAGCGGTGCTCGAGGATACGGCCGACGCGCTGCGGCGGCTGGCCGCGCAGCATCGCGACGCGCCGATGGCCGGACGCACCCATCTCCAGCACGCGCTGCCTATCACCTTCGGCTACAAGGCCGCCGTCTGGCTTTCGGCGTTCGAGCGCCACCGCGCGCGGCTGGAGCAGCTCAAGCCGCGCGTGCTCGTCGTGGAATTTTCCGGTGCGTCGGGAACCCTCGCCTCGCTCGGCGAGAACGGCCTCGCCGTCCAGGCGGAGCTCGCCAAGGTGCTCGGCTTGGGCGTGCCCACGATCACCTGGCATTCCTCACGTGACGGGCTGGCGGAGACCGTCCAGCTGCTTGGCTTGATCACCGGCAGCCTTGCGAAGATCGCGGTCGACATCTCGATCATGATGACAACCGAGATCGGAGAGGTTGCCGAGCCTTTCGTACGGCACCGCGGGGCGTCCAGCACGATGCCCCAGAAGCGTAATCCGATCTCCTGCGAGCTTATGATCGCCGCAGCCAAAATGGTTCGTCAGCATGCCGGGCTGATGCTCGATGCGATGGCTCACGATTTCGAACGCGCGACCGGTCCCTGGCACACCGAATGGGCGGCGGTCCCGGAGAGCTTCGCGCTGACTTCCGGGGCACTCGCCCAGGCAAGTTTCCTGCTCTCAGGGCTCGAGGTTCATCCCGACCGGATGCTGGACAATCTCAGCCTGTCGCGCGGCCTGATTGTGGCCGAGGCGGTGATGATGGGGCTCGCTCCGATCACCGGGCGCCAGACGGCGCACGACCTCGTCTATGCCGGCTGCCGCGAGGCGGCCGAGACAGGCAAGTCGCTCTACGAGGTCCTCGCCAAGGTCCCGGCGGTCGCCGCTCCGCTCGGCCTCGCGAGGCTGCGGTCGCTGACCGACCCTGTCAACTATCTCGGCTCGGCCGGCGCGATGGTGGATCGCGTCCTGCGCGCCTCGCAGGACGCACCGTCGTAGGAATAGGCAAGAATGGCCGAGGAACCGGCAACACGGCTCCGGATCGGTCGATCATAGTGCGGATAACCCAACCACCAACCAAACATGGAGCTTTCGATGACCACCATTTCGATCGTTACCGGCGCCAACCGGGGCCTCGGCCGCAACACGGCCATCAGCATCGCCCGCCACGGCGGCGACGTGATTTTCACCTATCGCAACGGCGCCGACCAGGCCCGCGAAGTCGTCGCAGAGATCGAGGCGCTCGGTCGCAAAGCGGTCGCTATCCGGCTCGACGTCGCCGACGTCTCGGCCTTCGCT
>JAEYTV010000260.1 GCA_023433855.1 Pseudomonadota bacterium
GGTCTACGCCGGCGTTCGCCAGGCCGGGATCAGCATCGGCTTCCGGCGCCCGAAGATGACGCCCAACGTCAAGCGCCTGCTGGTACTCGCGGTGCCGGCCGCCATCACCGGCGGAATAACCCAGATCAACCAGATCATTGGTCAGGCGATCGCCTCAGGCAAGGAGGGAGCGATCGCTGCGCTCCAATATGCCGACCGCATTTACCAGTTGCCACTCGGGGTGGTAGGGGTTGCAGTAGGAGTGGTGCTCCTGCCGGAGCTTGCCCGATCTTTGAAGGCCGGACACCTGAAGGAAGCGGCAAATACGCAGAATCGCTCGATCGAGTTCGTGCTCTTCCTAACCTTGCCAGCCGCGGCGGGCCTCTGGATCCTGTCCGATCCGATTATTCGCGTGCTCTACGAGCGCGGGGCCTTTTCGGCGGAGAACACGTCCATCGTGGCGTCGATCCTCGCCATTTATGGCATAGGCCTTCCTGGCTTCGTGCTTATCAAGGCATTGCAGCCGGGCTTTTATGCCCGCGAGGACACCAGGACGCCGATGCGCTTCACGATCCTCTCCGTGGTGATCAACACGGGGCTTGCGATCCTGCTTTTCCCGCTGATCGCCGAACGGGGCATTGCAACTGCCGAGGCCGCGGCAGGTTGGACTAACACGATCCTGCTGTTTTCGACGCTGCTCTGGCGGGGCCATCTTACGTGGGAGTGGGCGCTCGCGCGCCGCGGCGCTCTCCTCCTTGTGGCCGCCGCCGTCATGTCGGCTGCTCTCGCCACGGCGCTCAGCCATGCTGAACCGTGGTTGGCCCCTGAGGCGTCGCTTGTCCATCAGGTCGCCGCGCTTGGAGTTCTGCTGCTGCTTGCGATGATCGTCTATTTCACAACGGCTTTCGTGATCGGCGGCGCCGACCTCGGCATGGTGCGACGTAACCTGAAGCGCAAAGCCCGGACAACTGGCAAGTCCGTCGAATGACAGTGTGCTTGCAGGCTCAGGAGCGGCCGCTGCGCTTGAGGCCGGCCAGACCCTTTCCTTTGCCGCAATGCGCCCAGCGGCGCTTGGGGCCGATATCCACGTGGACGATCCCGTTGCAATAGCGGCCGATACCACCGATGCCCGGTGCGCTTGCCGCCGCTGCCAGGATCACCTTCTCGGACAGTCCGGGGATTCGGATGTCGGCGGCATAACAGCGGCTGTGCTGGGACGTGCCGGAACGAGGGCGATGCCCGGATGTCACCATCGGCCTCTTTCCGGTCTGGCGGGCGATGTGTGCGAGGATCGCGCCTAGTTTTTCCGGAAAACAGCTGGTCCGAACGCTGACCCGCTGGACAGTATAGAAGGCGGAGTAATTATGTTTGAATGAACTGCCCCGGCGTTTCTGACTTTCGCCGGCTTCCGCACTGACATTGAGCCCGATTGCCAGAAGGCAGCTAAGCGCGACGCGGTAAATGATGCGCATGATGTCCCCAGAGATAAGACCAATCGTCATGATCGGTTAACCGTAGTAGTGACCGGGTATTTCTTTCCGAAAAAAGGCACTAATAAGGAGCGATATGCTCGAAAATGAGAAAACGGCTGCCTTAAAGGCTAACATCCGTTAATCAGTCAGGCGGATAATGAGGTAGAATTCTGCCTTCCGGCGTAGCGCGGGGGCACAGCCTGCGTCTAACGGAGTAGCTTGTCGGCGGGCGGCAGCAGGAGAGTAAGCACCCTTCAGGACGCCTGAGATCGCTGTGAGACATGCAAGAGCTTCTTGCCGCCCGTCCCTGAGTGACCTCGCTCTCGACAGGGTGAGGTGGGGTTTCTCGGACTTGAGGTGCGCCGCCCCGCCGGCCGGACATTCACTCGGCGAGCGAAGCGCCACGTAACACTCGTCTTTTGATGGTTGCCAGGCCTTGTCGGCTCTTGATACGTGTCCGTCCGCGGTGCATAAGCGCGCGCGTTAGCAACATGGCCCTTCGGGCCTGGGGCCCTCCACCAGCCTAATCGAGGACAGATATGAACACCTTCCAGCCGCTTGTCTTTTCTGGCGTCCAGCCGACCGGCAATCTTCATCTTGGGAACTATCTCGGGGCGATCCGTAAATTCGTGGCTTTGCAGGAAAACAACGATTGCATCTATTGCGTCGTCGATCTGCATGCCATTACCGCTCAACTCGTGCATGAAGACCTGCGCGGCCAGATACGGTCCATTGCCGCCGCCTTCATCGCCTCCGGAATCGACCCGAAAAAGCACATCGTCTTCAATCAGTCGGCCGTGCCCCAGCATGCCGAGCTTGCCTGGATCTTCAACTGTGTCGCCCGGATCGGCTGGATGAACCGCATGACCCAGTTCAAGGACAAGGCCGGCAAAGATCGCGAGAATGCCTCGCTGGGGCTGCTGGCCTATCCGAGCCTGATGGCGGCCGACATCCTGGTGTACCGCGCCACCCACGTTCCGGTCGGCGACGATCAAAAGCAGCACCTGGAGCTTGCCCGCGACATCGCGCAGAAGTTCAACATCGATTTCCAGGAAAAGATCCGCGCCTGCGGGACCGGCGTCGATATGGTGGTAGGGGAGGAGCCTATCCACGGCTACTTCCCACTCGTCGAACCGCTGATCGACGGTCCGGCACCTCGCGTGATGTCCCTCCGCGACGGAACGAAGAAGATGTCTAAATCGGATCCCTCGGATCTGTCGCGCATCAACCTGATGGACGATGCGGACGAAATTGCCAAGAAGATCCGCAAGGCCAAGACGGATCCGGAAGGATTGCCGAGTGAGACAGAAGGCCTCAAGGGCCGCCCGGAAGCGGATAACCTGGTTGGCATCTACGCCGCGCTCGCAGACAGAACCAAGGCCGATGTTCTGGCCGAATTCGGTGGACGGCAGTTTTCCGCATTCAAGCCCGCACTCGCCGATCTTGCGGTTCAGGTGCTTTCGCCGATAAGTGCCGAAATGCGCCGCCTCCTGGATGATACGAGCCACATTGACGCGATCCTGAAGGACGGTGGCGAGCGCGCGCGTGCCAGGGCGGAAACGGTGATGGGCGATGTGTTCGATATCGTCGGCTTCCTGCGCTGACGGCGAGGAGGCCTTCTTATCCTCTGACCCGCTAGCGCTTCGCGTGGCGGGTTTTCATTTCAAAGGATTGATATAAGCTCGCATCACGACAACGTTGGTCGAGTTGGTGCTGGTGCTGGTGCTGGTGAGGAGCGGGCATGGTTTCAAGGCGGCTTTCTCGACTCGAAGGTCACAGGCGCAAGTTCATGGCCGTCATTGACGGCACCCCCGAGTGCGACAAAGCGGTTCATTACGCCGGGCGC
>JAEYTV010000272.1 GCA_023433855.1 Pseudomonadota bacterium
GGCGAACTCCGTGAAGGCGCGGCGATATTCGACTTCCTGAAAGGCTTCCCGTTCCTTCATGTCCCGGCCAATCTGGCCAATGAACAGGATCATCGGGATCGAATCCTGCCTGGCGATATGCAGGCCGGCAGATGCGTTGGTGGCGCCCGGGCCACGAGTGACCATGCAGATGCCGGGCTCGCCTGTCAGCCTGCCCCAGCTGTCCGCCATCATGGCCGCACCACCCTCCTGCCGGCAGACGAGCACCTCGATGCCGCTTTCGTGGAGTGCGTCCAGTACGGCGAGGTAACTTTCTCCCGGAACGCAGGAGACGCATGTGACGCCATTCGCCTTGAGTGCCTCGACGACGAGTTGACCGCCGGTCTTCATTTTCCGTTCCCCTTGCTTTCCAGTTTGTCTAGTTCGGCCAGCACCTCCACGGTATGTTCGCCAAGTGCCGGGCTCGGTCGGTGATAGGCGAGTGGCGTCTTCGACAATCCGATCGGACTGCGGACGCCGGGAATGACGGTGCCATCGGCAGCTTCAAGATCGATGCGCAGCCCACGCGCCTTGACCTGCGGGTCATCGAACATCTCTGCAACGGAGTTGATCGGCCCTGCGGGCACTGCGTTGGCGCCACACGCCTCAAGGAGATCGCTCTTTGTCCATCTTTCCGTCTGTGCAACGACGAGCCGCCGAACGCTGTCGCGGTTGGCGACGCGCGCCTTGTTGGTGGCGAAGCTCTCATCGTCGGCGAGTTGCTCCATGCCCAGAATGCGGCACAAGCGACGGAACTGACCATCGTTGCCGATCGCGAGGATGAGGTATCCGTCCTTGGTCGGAACCACTTCGTAGGGGCTGATATTCGGATGGGCATTCCCGAGCCTTTTCGGTGCTTCTCCGGAAACCAGATAGTTCATGTTCTGGTTAGCGAGCACGGCACTCATCACATCCAGAAGTGCCATGTCCACTAACTGGCCCTGGCCGGTCTTCATCGCGTGAATGAGCGCCGCTTGAATGGCTGCCACCGCATATATCCCCGTGAAGATGTCGGCGATGGCGACGCCCGCCTTCATCGGTTCACCATCCGGCTCTCCGGTGATGGACATGAACCCGGACATCCCCTGAACGATGTAGTCGTAGCCCGCAAGATTGGCGTAGGGTCCATCCTGACCGAAGCCGGTGATCGAGCAATAGACGAGCTTCGGATTGATCTTGCTGAGGCTTTCGTAGTCGAGCCCGTATTTCGCCAGGCCGCCGAGCTTGAAGTTCTCGATCAGGACGTCGGCGGTCGCCGCAAGCCGCCGAACGACCTCCTGACCTTCCTCGGTTTTGAGGTCGACAGCGATGGAGCGCTTGCCGCGGTTTGTCGAGTGGTAGTACGCGGCGGAGAGATTGTCTCCGCCTGTGCCCGTCACGAATGGAGGCCCCCATGCGCGCGTGTCGTCGCCACCGTCGGGATTTTCGACCTTGATAACGTCGGCACCCATGTCGGCCAGCATCTGCCCGGCCCAGGGACCGGCGAGCACCCGCGCAAGTTCGATGACGCGGACTCCTTCGAGAGGGGGTTTCTTGTTGTTGTCTGTCATAGGTTCACCTTTGTCTCGGCGGCGTGTGGGACCGGCGCCGTCGAGAATCCGGAGATCGGGGGCTTAACGAGTGGGTTTGCGTTCGAGGACGTCATGAGCTTGCTATACCTGGCCGACGTGGCAGAGGCACTTGAATAAATGTCATGAACTCATTCCGTTTCCGGGATTGGCAACACCGTCCTTGCCCAGGCCGCAAAGTCTTCGATTGCGGAGCTGCGTACCGTGTCGTTCAGCGTTTCGTGCCGGGTCACCGGCCGGACCTTTGCGGTGACGTGGGTCAGGCCTCCCTTCTGAAGTCGTTGCGCCAGCCACAGGACCTCTCGTCCGCCGTTGGTTGCCGGATCCTCCTCTCCCCCGACCAGGTGCATGGGCATGTGTTGTCGCAGCCGGGTGACAAGTTGAGGCGCTCTGAAGGTCAACTCGAACAGGTCGAGCCAAAGAGAGACGCTGGGGTCAAAACCGCAAAGCGGGTCGGCAATATACGCGTCGACGATGTCACGGTCGTGGGTGAGCCAGTCGAATTCCGTACGGTGCTGCGGGATCGATCTGCCCCAGGCGCCAAAGGTGAGTTTCGGAAGCATGCCGCTTGGCACATCGGACCCCTTGAGCGCTTTCTCCACGAGGAGAATTGCCTGCGCTGCGCGACCCGCCAGGCCCGGGTTGAAATTCGAATTCCAGACGGCCAGGGCGTCATAGCTCCCGGGCTGGTCAATGGCGGCATTCAGTGCAATCAGGCCGCCCATGGAATGTCCGAAGAGAACGACCGGAAGCCCAGGATGGGCCGTGCTCGCCATCTCGCGCACAGCTCGCAGGTCCTCCAGCACATGTCGCCATCCAAGTCGCCTTGCAAAGCGCCCGATCGGCGCATCGGGGGCAGTTGTTTCCCCGTGACCACGATGATCAAAGGCATAGACGTGAAAGCCCTTTGCCGACATCGAGGCGGCGAATGCGGCGTAACGCCTGGAATGTTCGGCAAGGCCATGGGAGATCAGGAGGATGCCGCGCGGAGCGTCGGTTGCCGGCTCGTGATGGTAGGCGAGGCTTGCGCCGGTCGGGCTGGCAAGCTGCTTGGTGTTGTCGAACATCAAACCTCCCGGCGATTCTGCCGGCCTTCCGTGGCGATTTTCTCGCTATTGCCGCCGATTTCTCCTAAAAGCGCTTCACACTCTTCGGTGGGATGGACTACATAGCGGCAAAACGAATTTCGCCCGCGGAGCAAATCAGCCAATGGCACGTCAGTTCATCTATCACATGTCCGGCCTCAACAAGGCCTATGGCAACAAGAAGGTTCTGGAAAACATCCACCTTTCCTTCTATCCGGATGCGAAGATCGGCATTCTCGGCCCGAACGGGGCCGGTAAGTCGACTGTGCTCAAGATCATGGCCGGTCTCGACAAGGAATGGACCGGCGAGGCGTGGCTGGCAGACGGTGCCACGCTCGGCTACCTCGCGCAGGAGCCCCAGCTCGACGAGTCGCTTAACCTCTTCGGCAACGTCATGGAAGGCGTGGCCGACAAGAAGGCCATCCGCGCTCGCTACAACGAACTGATGATGAACTATTCGGACGAGACCGCCGAAGAAGGCGCCAAGCTCCAGGACATCATCGACAGCCAGAACCTCTGGGATCTCGAAAGCCAGGTCGAGATGGCGATGGAAGCGTTGCGCTGCCCACCCGCCGACGCGATGATCGACAACCTGTCGGGCGGCGAGAAACGCCGCGTCGCGCTTTGCCAGCTGCTGCTGCGCCAGCCCGACTTGCTGCTTCTCGACGAGCCGACCAACCACCTCGACGCCGAGACGATCGCCTGGCTCGAAAAGCACCTGCGCGAATATCCCGGCGCCATCCTGATGGTTACCCACGACCGCTACTTCC
>JAEYTV010000282.1 GCA_023433855.1 Pseudomonadota bacterium
ACTTGGAGCGGCGCACGGGTCTGGTTACGGTGGTGTGCGTTCAGCAGCCACCGGGGGGCGAAATGGCCGGCGTAAGCGAGTGGATATCTAGGGGCGTCGTTCCTCTGATCGTGCTTTCCTTCCTCGGCGCGGCATCTGCGGACTCACCTTCTCAAGCGCTGCCAAGGGATAACGCCGCACTGCTACAGGCGCTCGACGATGCCGCCATTGCAGCTTATGTCGCCGGACGCGCCGAGACTTTCGCAAATCATGATGGGCCGGTGATCGTCGTCGGCGAGGACATGGTGCTCATCGCGAACGGGACGGAGAAGCACGCCGATTACACGGCGGAAGGATATACCGAGCTCAAGACCGTGGCGCACATCACTCTGGGCGTCGTCGGACTGCTCCATCCCTATGCGGAAGATGCGAAGTCGAGGGTCGCTGCCTGGAAGCCCCTGCTTGAGACGCTCCTGGAGCGCGTCGAGGCCGTCAAGCCCATTCTCGATCAGCTCGACCTGGGGGCGGACGCGAAGGCACGCGACCGCTTCATGGTCGAGCGGATGACCGGCTTCATGCAGAAGGCCCTGGCGCAGGAGAGCTATACAATGGAGGAGCTGACCTCGGCGGCACGCGATGTGGCGCCGTATCTGCTCGCCAGCGCAACGGACGCCGCCAAATTCCAGATCGACCGCATGGACGGGATCGTGAAGCAATGGCGCGCCGAGTTCTCGCCGGAGGAATGGAGCCGTCTGCGCGTCATGGTTCTTGGCCCGCGCATGCCCCGCAACGGTTATGTCCAGCTGGCCTATTTCAGATTCCTCATGGGAGAGGAGGCCCTGGGCAAAACGCTGATCTATGGCGAGAACATCTTCGACCAAAAGGGGGCGGTCGGCCTTCTGAGCACCATCCTTCAGGATCGCGCGATCGGAGAGATAGCGTTCAACGACGAGATGCGGATGGACCGGGACATGATGGCGGACGGAGCCGAAGCCTATCTGCTGCGTCTCTTTGGAAAGCTCGGCACGCCGCGCCCCTAGCCGGGCCACTGGATGCGGCGGGCCGAACGGATTTCCGCATCCAGGAGGTCGGTGACCGGCCAGATCGCGACGTATTGGCGTTCAGCCACGAGGTGAGAGCATGCGACAGCCGGTGATGCAGGGGCGCGGCTATTACAACGCGCATTCGACGCTGCAGGCGCGCTCCGCCGTCGAGGCGGACCTCCTCTTGGCGCGAGCGCTGGACACTGTCGCACTACCGGAAGGTCAGCTCATCATCGCTGATTTCGGCTCCTCGCAGGGGCGCAATTCCGCCCGCCCGATCGGCATGATCCTGGATCGGCTGGCGGAACGCGCCGGGGGACGTCGCGAGATGATGGTGATCCACACCGATCTTCCCCAAAGCGACTTCACGTCGCTGTTCGAAATGCTGGAGGCCGGTCCCGACAGCTATATGAGACAGCGACCTTACGCGTTTTCCTCCGCCATCGGCCGCTCCTTCTATGAGCGGCTCCTGCCGGCGGGAAGCCTCACCTTGGGCTGGTCGGCCTTTGCCCTGCACTGGATGAGCACGCTCCCTGCCGTGCTCCCCGACCACATCTGGCTCACCCGTGCGACCTCCGGCGAAGCGCGGTTGCTGGCCGGGGTCGCGGCCGAGGATTGGCGCCGCTTTCTCGCCCACCGCAGCCGGGAACTGGTACCCGGCGGACAACTCGTCCTGATCATCGGCGCGGGGGACGATGCGGGCACGACCGGCCTGGAGCCCTTGATGGACCTGGCCAATGGCGTGCTCCAGGCGCTCGTCTCGGAGGGGCTGCTGGAGGCCGGGTCCTATGCGGCGATGACCATTCCGTGCCGGCCGCGCTCAAGGGAAGAGTTCATCGCGCCCTTCGAGGTAGGCGAGGTGCCCGAGCTGATACTTGAAGAGCTGGTCATCGGGCAGACCCCCAACCCGGCCCTGTTGCGATGGCAGGAGACCGGCGATGCCGACACCCTTGCTGTCGATATCACCGGTTTCTTCATTGCCGCCTTCGGTCCCTCGCTGTTCGGCGAGAACGACGAACTGCGGGATCTCTTCGCTCGCCGTCTTGCCACTGCTCTGGCCCGGCAGCCAGGCTTGGTGATGCCACTCGTGACAGCGACGCTGAGGATCGCTCGTCGCTGAATGTTGATTGTGCCTCCCGACCGCAAACGGGACCTTCTGCCAGTGCCCGCTCGTCGACGCAGCCAAGGAGGCGGCGCTCCAAGCATGGGTGACAACCCTCATGACGATGCCTGGCCCTCGTGCCATCGCCACTCCAAAAGCAGCCAATGCATCAGCAGTCTATCGGCCACTCAAGGTCAGCGCAGCGTTGTGAAATCCACTTCACCACGTGTGGGGGGCAACGAATCTGCCTCAAGCTCTTCAGGAACCGTGCACGGTGCTTCTCAGCGGCGAGATAGTGATAGTGGACCAAGACAGCATCGCCCGTTTCAAATGGGAAACGATGACGGACCGAGAACAGCCGCTGCCGGGTCTCAGCAAATATATGCAGTGGAATATTGTAGGCGTTTCCGTATAAAAGTATATCGCTCGCCCTGCCGCTGATAGCAGCTGAAAGCGCGGCTTGGCTCGACCCCCACCAACTAGCGGCTTCCGCCCCCGTCTTTCCGGCGGATGCGTAGATCTGTGTCGCCGAGGGCGTGGGGCGCAGATTCCGCCGAAACGTTTCGAAAAATAGGCGTTCTGTCTGGGCGAGAATGCCCAGGGAACGACGAGCGATCAGAAATCCTGCATTGTACGATGCCCGAATATTCGTTTTGCAGCACGTTGTCTGGACCAGTGGCAGCTCGTCCAGCGAGATGCCACCCAACTCACATACGTCGCCCCAATAAACGTCTTTGGGATCATCAACACCCGCACTTGCCGTTCCCTTATGGTCGACAGGCCTTACGCCGGCATCCGCTTCGAGGAAGGCCGGAGGCCGAACGAAGACCGTGTCGGTATCGAGAATACCGACATATGGCGTCGTCATGTGGCTCTCGGCCCAGGCACCGGCGACGATCCGGTTGATCGGCCCATAGGTGCTGCCCGTCGTATTGAGCGGCAACGCGATGACGCGCACTCCAAGAGCCTGAAGCGCCTGCTCTACGGCGGGAGCCACGGGAAATTCAGGCCGGGGGGACACGGCCCATATCCCGCAATTCGCGTAAGCTCCGCCGAAACGACGGAGGCTTTCGCACAGCAACAGCGATTGCGACCCGAGAACGTTGCCCTCCACGCAGATCATGAAGGTAATATCCCCGGGAGGGATAAGTGCACGTGGCCTGATTTGATTGCGGGTCGGATGGGCACTATCCCCCGGATGCGGCCTCATGCCAGCACCGGCGCATCTTTGGCCCCGCGCACAAAATCCGACAGGTGATCGATCTGCTCACCTGCAAGTTCAAACTCGTCCTGGTGACTGGGCCTGACCAGTAGAAGATCCGAAAGATCCACACCGACACCCGTCGCCCGGTCCTTCGCGCCGTGCATCAAGGTGTGGGTGCCGTGCGTCATCTGCTGGACGACCGACTGCCAGGCGAACCGCCTGCTATCGGCCATGCCCGCGGCGTTGAACTGTCGCATCAGCTCGATAGACCAACGGGGAGGACTCTTGTTCGCGTGCGGAATTCCGGCCTGACTGATCGGAATGGAGAAAGTCGAGCAGAACCTGCCTAGCCAATCGGCTTCAAACTGCGCCACCACGACATGACAACCGAGCCGATGCGCCAGATCGGCGGTGAGCTGCGACTGGTCCAGCAGCGCGGCAACACGCGGGTGTCGGGCGAACTCGTCCAGAGTAAGCGCGGTGGCATAATAGTCGGCGTCAGGAATCCGAGGATTGAGTATCGCCTGCACATAGTAGGAGCGCAGCCATGCACGGGGCTCGCGCAAAACGACGAAGGCCGTCAGTCGGCGCCCTGCCAATGCCTTGGAGAACCGTCTGAGGCCCGCGGCCGGAAAATCGTAGAGATGATTAGTCATCCCTTCGGTGGAGAGCAGCAGCGTCTTGCCCTTCGCATCCGCAATATAGCGGCGCAGTGCGACGCAACGGCCAGCGCGGAGGTCGGTGACGATGGACTGGTGCTTTGGAACACCGAATGCAGCGAGTTCCGAGGGGTAATGGAATCCAGCCTCGGCCAAGACTGAGGTATTGGCATAAAGCCAATGCTGCAAGGATGTCGTGGCTGTTTTCGGAAGACCGACATGAAAAATTACATCTTGCGAACCAGAAAATCGTCGCTGCAACCACATACCGCCCGGCCCATCGTAGGCAACAATTCAATCATCTTAAACAATACGACGTTACATGCCATCCCGAATGTTGCCTCAACGGGAGCTAATTCACTCCGCAATTCTCTCTTTCTGAAACGCAGAATTCGTCGGAGAAATCATCTTCTGCCGGGGGTGGACGGACTGGCAAAGTATAAATGTCGCTAAGTGGTCAGCGCGGGTCGGTACTTGTCTATAATACCCATCCGATTTGACCTAGTGCGCGTATTAATATAAATAAATGGGATACATCATAAATATGATTCCCAGCGTACTGCCAATAGACGAGTGTTTTATAACCGCTTCGGGCGAAACGTCGGCAGGGACGGCTCATCTTATCTAGCGTATTTGTGTTTGTATTATCGAAA
>JAEYTV010000454.1 GCA_023433855.1 Pseudomonadota bacterium
CGTTCAGGCTGAGGACCGCGTTCACCTCCGGATCGGATTCCAGTGCAGCACGAACCTTGGACTCGACTTCAGCAGGATCGTTGCTCGTCGGCAGCACCGTGACCTGTTGCCCGAAACCTTCGGCAAAACCCTCGCAACGGAGGTCCAACGATACATTGCCGACTTCCTGGTTGACGCAGATCGCCTTTTTCCCGCCCATCTCGGCGAGCTTCTTGCCGGCCGCCTTGCCTGCATCCCGTTCCGACTGACCGACATGCAGAAGCGCCCCCAGTTCGTGGGCCACGTCGGAACCGGAATTCATCGATATGACCGGGATGCCTGCCTCGACCGCGCGTTTGATCGCAGGCCCGAGAGCATCTGCATCCGGGATGGAGACGACCAGTCCATCCGGCTCCTGATTGACGGCAGCATCGATCATCTGGCCCATCTGTACCATGTCGAAGGTCTCCGGCGAGCGGAACTCGACATTGGCTCCCGTATCCTTCCCGGCTTTCTCCACGCCATTCTTGACCACCGACCAGAAGGGATCATTGGCCTGGCCGTGGGCAACGACAATGATGTCGACGGCGAACGCGGGACTTGCCGCGGCGATCATGGCGGCAGTTGCAAAAGCTCTCAGACTCTCTTTCATGTTACCCTCCCGATTTAAGTTCCCTTGGACGTCACTCCCGTACGTCCAGCCCTCCGGCCATCAGCCGGAACTTCGAGCCGGCGGCAGGCCCTTGTCGCCGCCGCTGCAAATTCCCCGGCGACAAGCGTCGCCACCCTGGCTATGGCCGCAACTCAACAGGTTGCCGCAAACGTGCTGATTGCGTCGCTGCTTCAGCCAGGGCAAGGGCTGCAACGCCATCATCGAGCGTCACCGGAATTGGCACGGCATCGAGGATGGCTCGAACGAACGCGTCCCACTCCGCCGCATAGGCCCGCATGTAGCGCTCGATGAAGAAAAATTCCGGTTTGGCGCTCGTTACTCCCGTGCGGGTTGATCTCGACACCGTGTTCTCCAGAACATTCGCTGCCGACAGCAGGCCTTCGGAACCTAGAAGCTCGATGCGCTGGTCGTAGCCGTAAACGGCGCGCCGGCTGTTCTTGATGACGGCAATCCGTCCGTCGCCATAGGCGAGTGTCACGACGGCGAGATCGACATCCCCGGCAGCGTCGATCTCTGGATCGACGACAGATGCCGCGACCGCATGGACGGACGTGGGGACATCCCTCATGATGAAATTCGCCATGTCGAAATCATGGATCATCATGTCGCGGAAGAGACCGCCAGACACCTTGATGTAGCTGACCGGCGGGGGCGCCGGATCGAACGACGTAAGAGACAGCAATTCCGGCTTTCCGATCTCTCCCGCTTCGAGAGAGGCCTTCAGGGCGGCGAAATTCGGATCAAAGCGTCGGTTGAAGCCGATCATCACCTTTGTTCGACCGGCCGAACTGGCCGCGAGGCAGGCTCTTGCCCGTTCAAGAGAAAGATCCACCGGCTTTTCGCACAAGACGGCCTTGCCCGTTCGTCCCGCAGCTTCGATCAGATCGGCATGGGTGTCCGTTGGCGTGGCGATCAGGACCGCATCGACGCGGTCATCGGCAAGCACTTCGTCAGACGTAAGAACCTTCGCGCCATAGGACATCGCCACAGATCGGGCGGCATCCTGGTTCACGTCCGCGACTGCAACCAGTTCGCTGCGAGCATGCCCGGCGATGTTCATTGCATGCACCTGGCCGATCCGCCCTGCACCGAGCAACCCAACTCTTAGCACCTGTCACCTCCCAAGGCGCGGCTTGCCGCCGCTGTTGAAGTCACTATCTTCGGTTTTGCTCTCGCGAGCAAGACGGTAATGCACGCGCGAGCAAAAATATTCCGAGACGTGATTGGACGCTGCATCTATAGGTCGCTCGACAGTCACGATGCGAGAGCAGCATGCCAGAGGGAAAGAAACCCACATTTGCGCCGAATGTAACTGCGGACGACGTGGCGGATGCGGCCGGGGTCTCCCGTTGGACAGTCAATCGTGCCTTCCGCAAGGACGCATCGATCTCGCCCAAGAGCCTGGAAAAGGTAATGGCTGCAGCAAAGCGGCTGGGTTACATCCCTGATCTGCGCGCTGCAAGCCTTGCCTCGGACCGCTCGAACCTGGTCGCGCTGCTGATAGATGACTTTGCCAATCCTCATAAGCTCGTCATGATGGAGCGGCTTACGCGAGTTCTGCGCCGTGAGGGCTGGGACGTGCTGCTGGTCAATACTTTGAACAGGGACGACGCGGGCTCCGCACTGCTCAACGCCAGTCAGCGACGAGTGGACGCGGTGATCCTGATCGGCATCCAGTTCGACGACGAGGTGCTGGATGCGGCGCTTCATGCGCGCCGCTTCCGGAAACTGATCATCTTTGCGCGCACGTCCCAAAATCCCGACACCATCTCGATCGCCGTAGACGACGTTGAAGCAATGAAGGAAATTGCCAACTACGTTCATGAACGCGGTTATCGTCGGCCGATGTTCCTGGCAGGTCCGCGCACCTCTTCAGCTCACCTGCTTCGCAAGGAGACCTTTGTCGATTATTGGCGTGAGCATTTCGGCGAAGAGCCCGAAGCAGTGGCCGTATCCGCCTACGACCCGGCGATGGCGGCCGACACTGTTCTGGCGAGCCTCGCCCGGCGCAGCAGAGACCGGCTGCCCGACATCATCGTCTGCGAAAATGATGCACTCGCCATGGGTGCAACCGACGTGCTACGCCACAGACTGGGACTCGACATACCCAAGGATATTGCCATTACCGGCTTCGACGATGTGCCGCAGGCGGAGAACCCGAATTACCGGCTGACCACCTACCGTCAGCCGTTGACCGAAATGGCCGAGTATCTGGTAAAGGTCTTGGCGGATCCGGCAGAGCGAGACTTGAACCGCCTTTTCACCGGCCGACTGATTCCGCGGGACAGTGCCTGAAGGGGCTCGGAACCAACCGTCACATCCGAATCTCGGGCACGTGACATCCTGGCGGTCTGCCAATGCAGCCACCGACGAAACCCGCCGGTGGCTGGGTGGCCGCCACCTTGAGACACGCAGAATGCGACGCAGCGTTCGCCGTCCCCCGAAACGGGATCACAAGATTGTCGATAGCGCTTCAGACGATATTGCACTATCCAGTTGTGGTTGGCCGAAGAAGGTCATCCGGGGGACGGCGTCCTGAATGTGATCGACGTACCCGGGCCGCAACCGCTGAGCGGCCGAGCTCGCCATGAAATACGTGCGGCTCTGACAGGGTCTGGCCGCAAGTCGCAGTGCTCGCAGTATTGAGTAGATTTCTGGTCGCCTTGGCGACCGCTCCACTTATCTAAACTTTTCCGCGAGCCCCCGCGGCATTTCCATCAAGGAGGATGATGATGGTCACCTTTACACTCAACGGTCAGGAGCGAATGTTCGACGGGGATCCCGACACCCCTCTGCTGTGGGT
>JAEYTV010000582.1 GCA_023433855.1 Pseudomonadota bacterium
CCGGCTGCCTTAAGGTCGAAAAGCCCGCCGAAGCCGCCAATATCGCCATCCGCGCCTGGCCGGCGCGTCGAACGGACCGCAGGCTTGATCTTCTCGACCATGAGATTGCCCGCATCGATGTCGACACCAGCATCGCTATAGGTGAGACCGTTCCTGCCCCTGTCGCTCATTGTCCCATCTCCGGTGGCGGTTTTCAGCGGCTCGCATTGCATGGCATGGCGCAGGATGCAAGCATTACCGGCTGTTTTGGCGGCTTTTCACAGGCGCCGCAACAGCGTGCGCGCACCCTTGACCTCACACGCGGCGCCATCCTAATTCTGTCCGAAGGCCCGGTTACGGCCAAAGGAGCGGCTATGCCATATCATGTCAGCGGTGCAAGCTTGCGACGCTACGTCCTTTTCTGGATAGGGGCTCTCGCCGCTGTTGTTCTTTTTCTTTGGTTTTTCCGGTCGGTGATGCTGCCCTTCGTGGCCGGCATGACGCTGGCCTATTTCCTGGATCCGGTAGCCGATTGGCTGGAGCGGCGGGGCCTGAGCCGACTGATGGCCACGATCGTGATCCTGGTCTGCTTCGTGCTGGTGTTCGCGCTTTCGCTGATGCTGGTGATCCCGATCATCATCAACCAGTTCACCCAGTTTGCTGCTGCCTTGCCGGGTTACGTTTCACAGCTGCAGGAAATCATATCCAGTCCCGAGACCTCGTTCCTCCCCCCTTGGATCGGCACGCAGGTGGAAACCATAAAGCAGAATTTCTCCGAGGTCCTGAGCCAGGGCTCGGGTTTCATTACCTCTCTGCTGGCGCAGATCTGGAACTCCGGCAAGGCGATCGTGGACATCATGTCGCTGCTGATCGTCACGCCGGTTGTCGCCTTTTACATCCTGCTGGATTGGGATCGGATGATCGCGAAGGTGGACAGTTGGGTGCCGCGCGACCAGGTTGAAACAGTGCGACAGATCGCCCGCGACATGGACGCCTCAGTTGCAGGCTTCATCCGCGGCCAGGGGTCTCTCTGCCTGATCCTCGGTATCTTCTATGCCGTTGGCCTTTCCCTGGTGGGGCTGAATTTCGGTCTGCTGATCGGCTTCGTCTCGGGGATGATCAGTTTCATTCCTTATATAGGCTCCCTGATCGGGCTGGTGCTCTCGGTCGGCGTCGCGCTCGTCCAGTTCTGGCCGGATTATCCATGGATCCTGGCGGTGGCAGGAGTGTTTTTCGTCGGCCAGTTCATGGAGGGGAACATCCTGCAGCCCAAGCTCGTCGGCGAAAGCGTCGGCCTTCATCCCGTCTGGCTGATGTTCGCGCTGTTGGCGTCTGGCGCGATGTTCGGTTTTGTGGGGCTATTGATTGCCGTGCCGGCGGCGGCCGTCGTTGGCGTGCTTGTCCGGTTTGCGCTGTCGCGGTATCTTGACAGCGATATTTACTACGGACGGACGGCGACCCTTCCATGGGAGGAGGAGCCCACGCCTCATTCACTGGATTATGGCGAGGCCCGTCCCCAGATCGGTGCCCCGAAAAACCAATGACCGACAGCAGCCAGCGTCGCAGGAACGAACAACTGCCCCTGCATTTCATCCATCACCCCGCAAGGACCAGAGACGACCTCCTCGTTTCGGAGCGACTGGCGGCAGCGGTCGCTGTCGTCGACGAATGGCCGGCCTGGCCCTCGCCGGTGGTTGTGCTGGCGGGGCCTGCGGGATCGGGAAAGTCGCACCTGGCGCATATCTGGCAGGAAAGGGCCCGTGCCGCGGCTATCCACCCCGTGACGGGCTCGGACGCTGCGGCTCTTGCCGCTCTGGGTCCCGTGCTCTTCGAGGACGCAGAGCGCCGCGGTTTCAGCGAAACCGAGCTTTTTCACGTTATCAACAGCGTGCGCGAACATGGCCACACCCTGTTGATGACCTCTCGCCTCTGGCCGGTCTCCTGGGGAGTGACCCTGCCGGATCTCAGGTCGCGGCTCAAGGCGGCGACGGTCGTGGAGATCGGCGAGCCCGACGAGGAGCTTCTAGCGCAGGTCATCGTGAAACTCTTTGCCGATAGGCAGCTTTATATCGATGACAAATTGATAGGCTACATCGTCAACAGGATGGAGCGTTCGCTTGGTGCGGCGCAGACGATCGTCGACCGGCTGGACCGCCTGGCGCTTGCCCGCGGCACGCGAATTACCCGGCCCTTGGCAGCCGAAGTGCTGAAGGATGTCGTGATTTCCGCCGAGGGCGATTGACTGTGACAGCGTCCTGCCGGAGTTTACGTTCGGCCTCAAAGGGTTAGCGGAGATACGAGATGGACTCGATGACGACGGAGACGCAGGAACAGGCAGCAGGTCATCCCCCAGTGGAGGAGTTGCTGACGAGCCCCGACCGGTTCATCAACCGGGAGTTCTCCTGGTTGCAGTTCAACCGCCGTGTCCTTGAAGAGACGTTGAACACGGCCCATCCGCTTCTGGAGCGCGTGCGCTTCCTTTCGATATCGGCCACCAATCTCGACGAATTCTTCATGGTCCGCGTCGCCGGCATCGAAGGACAGGTGCGGCAGGGGATCGCCGTGCGCAGCCCGGACGGCAGGACGCCGGCCGAGCAACTCGCGTCGATCCTGCAGGAGATCGATAACCTGCAGATGGAGCAGCAGGCGTCGCTTGCCGTACTGCAGCAATATCTCGCCAAGGAAGATATCCTGTTCGTCCGTCCTGCCGCGCTTTCGCCCGAGGATCGGACCTGGCTGACGACTTTGTTCACCGAGGAGCTTTTCCCGGTGTTGACGCCCTTGTCGATCGATCCGGCACATCCCTTCCCATTCATACCGAACCTCGGCTTTTCCATGGGACTGCAGCTTCACAGCAAGCACGGAAAGGAGCCGATGACGGGGCTGTTGCGTCTGCCCACCACCCTGGACCGTTTCATCCGCCTGCCCGACGACGCGACGACGATCCGCTACATCACTCTGGAGGATGTGGTCCGGATGTTCACGGACCGGCTTTTCCCTGGCTACGAGGTCCGGGGAGCAGTCACCTTCCGCATCATCCGCGACAGCGATA
>JAEYTV010000592.1 GCA_023433855.1 Pseudomonadota bacterium
TCGGAACCTTCCTCGTCGTCAGCCAGAAGCTCTTCCTTGGAGACGGTCTTGTCGGTCACCGTGATCTCGGACAGCAGCTTGTCGACGACCTTCTCTTCGAAGATCGGAGCACGCAGAGAAGCCGAAGCACCAGGAGTGTTGCGGAAGAAATCGAGGATTTCCTTCTGCTGGCCCGGGAACTGCTGGAGCTGTGCATAGAGCGCACGCTGCATTTCTTCTTCGGTCACTTCCACACCGGCCTTCTCGCCGATCTCGGAAAGCACAAGACCCAGACGGACGCGGCGCTCGGCAAGCTTGCGATATTCGGCGCGCGCTTCTTCCTCGGTGGTGTCTTCGTCTTCGAACGTCTTGCCAGACTGCTGCAGGTCGGTGTTGATCTGCCGCCAGATATTCTCGAACTCGGCGTCTACCAAGCCCTGGGGCGTGTCGAACTTGTACATCTCATCAAGCTGATCGAGGATCTGACGCTTCACCTTCTGGCGGGTGACGTTGCCGTACTGGCTTTCGATCTGGCCGCGGACGATTTCCTTCAGGCGCTCGACCGATTCGATGCCGAGCTTGGTGGCAAGCTCGTCGTTGATCTCGATCGCGGCAGGAGCGGCGACTTCCTTGACGGTGATGTCGAAGGTGGCTTCTTTGCCGGCAAGATTGGCTGCCGGGTATTCGGCCGGGAAGGTCACGGTGATCTGCTTCTCGTCACCGGCCTTGACCCCTACGAGTTGGTCTTCGAAGCCCGGGATGAAACGACCGGAACCGATCACCAGTTCGGCGTCTTCGGCTGCACCGCCTTCGAAGGCTTCTCCATCGACCTTGCCAAGGTAGTTCATGGTGACCCGGTCGCCGCTGGCGGCCTTGCCGTTCTTGGTTTCGAAGGTACGCGCGCTTTCGGCGATCTTTTCGATCTGCTCGTTGACTTCGTCCTCCGAAACCTCAACCACCTCGCGAACGACAGACAGACTGTCGGTCGGCTGCAGTTCGATCGACGGAATCACCTCATAGGAGAGAGTGAACTCGAAATCCGCTTGAGCGTTCAGGATCTTCTCGGCTTCCGACTCATCCTCAGTCATCGCGATCGAGGGCTGGGTTGCCGACTTCTCACCGCGCTCGGACAGGATCTGGGTCGGCCGCTCGCGCACGATCTCGTTCACGAGGTCGGCCATCATCGACTTGCCGTACATCTTCTTGAGATGACCGACCGGCACCTTGCCGGGACGGAAGCCGTTGATGCGGACCTTATCCTTGGCTTCAGCAAGGCGTTGGTTGAGCTGGGCTTCCATGTCCTGCTTCGGGATAACCACCTTGATTTCGCGCTTCAGCCCTTCAGCGAGCGTTTCGGTAACCTGCATTTTTCAACCTTTTATATCGTGGCGGCAGTGCCCAGACAGCCGTTCGTTTCTGTGAGCACACCGCCGGAATTGTTCAGAGACCAGCCGCGGCATTTCGGAGCGCCGATCCTTGCGACCTAACCGGCTCGGACCGCACTCCCGGCGGTGCTGGTGCGGGTAGAGAGACTTGAACTCCCACGCCTTGCGGCACCAGAACCTAAATCTGGCGTGTCTACCAATTTCACCATACCCGCGCTCCAAACCGCGTCGAAAACCCTCGCATCGAGGCCTTCCGGAGCGCGCGTCTCTATATCACCCGTTTCCACGGGCGCAAAGGAAAAATGACGTCTTTGCGGCAGTTCGTAAAACAGCCGGAATATGGACCGAAGAGCGCAGCCGCTATCGCTGCACACGCCTAACCTTTTATTAAATTCTAATGTTTATAGTGTCTTTCCGAAGGCAGTCACAGCCATGCGCAGAGTGCACATCATCCATCCTTTTATTGCAGTGCACAATCCGCATTGATGCGCCTAGTGTCAGAAAGCCAGATGGATGGGAACCGATTTCCATCTTCGTGGTTGGAGCGGATGGCACCCGCAGAAAAAAGTGCCCGCGGGAGCTTCCCGTGAAGGAATTCGGACCGCGCACTCCTCCTCCCAGCGCGGTTCGAAGGGACTGGCGACCCTCCTCCTCCCAAGTCGCCGGTCGTTTTAAATGGCGCCCACCGGACCTCCTCCCCCGGTGGGCGTTATTTTTTATGCATGCACCATTGGCATGCACACTGCTCATGGTTTGATCGCATTGACGGTTGACTGCTCGGTTCGCGATGCGCCCGGCGCATAGGTGGCATACCGAACGGGCGCTTTTTGTTTTCCGCGCTGCCCCATAAACTGCAGTCATCAGATCAAGGTCGGCCCTCGAGATGCGCGAACAGGCAGTAAGAAGGAAGAAAGCCATGAACATCGCTAGGAAGCTCAGCAGCTGGCGCAAGTACCGCGAAACCGTAAACGAACTTGGTCGGATGTCGGACCGGGAGCTTTCCGATTTCGGCATCGGTCGTGCCGAAATACGTCAGGTCGCTCGGAGAGCCGTCGGCTTCTAAGCCACGGAATCCACAATGCTGCTGCAAAGCGCCTCCTTCGCGAGGCGCTTTTTTGTTTCTATCGCAGTGCGACGCCAGACCTGCTCGAAATTCAGGCCCAGCTTGAAAATGCATCAACCTCATGCACAATTGCATGGCAGTCGCATATTTTTTGCACTGCACCTTGTTATTGTGCGGATGTATAAGAACGTCATCACTGATGCCAACACAGAGCATCAGGACACCGACGACTTCGAGGAAACGACCATGAACCCGATCCGCATCGCAAAGAACTGGATCAGCTATCGCCGCACGATGAATGAACTTGGCAGCCTGTCCAACCAGGCGCTGACCGACATCGGGCTGACCCGTTACGATATCCGCCACATCGCTGCGCGCTCGTTCCGCTGAACGGCCGCCGTAGCTGACGGCTGGCACGGCATTTGGAACGTCGCAGATGTTCCAAGTATCAAAGGCACCTTCGCAGGTGCCTTTTTGATTCGGCGATTTGTCGTTCCTGTTGAACGAACGTCGTGATAATGAGCGGCGCATGACGAATACTCCTTCTCCCATCCACGTCGTCGGCGGCGGCCTTGCGGGTTCCGAAGCTTCATGGCAGATCGCGTCCGCCGGCGTTCCTGTCATCCTTCACGAAATGCGGGGCGTCCGGGTGACGGACGCACACAAGACGGACGGGCTCGCAGAACTCGTCTGCTCGAACTCGTTCCGCTCCGACGACGCAACGGCAAACGCCGTTGGTGTCATCCATGGCGAGATGCGTCTCGCCAATTCCCTGATCATGAGCTGCGCGGACAAGAACCAGGTGCCGGCAGGCGGCGCTCTCGCCGTCGACCGCGACGGCTTTTCTTCCGCCGTGACCGAAGCAATCGAAACCCATCCGCTGATCACCGTCGTTCGAGAAGAGGTCGCAGGCTTGCCGCCGAAGGATTGGGATCTCGCCATCATCGCCACCGGTCCGCTCACCTCGCCTTCTCTTGCGGCCGCCATTCAGGCCGAAACCGGCGAAGACCAGCTGGCCTTTTTCGATGCTATCGCGCCGATCGTGCATCGCGATTCAATCGATATGGACATCTGCTGGTACCAGTCGCGCTACGACAAGGTCGGTCCGGGGGGAACGGGCAAGGACTACATCAACTGCCCGCTGGACGAAGCGCAATACAATGCCTTTATCGATGCGCTGATCGGTGGCGACACGGTCGGCTTCAAGGAGTGGGAAGGGACGCCCTATTTCGACGGCTGCCTGCCGATCGAAGTCATGGCCGAGCGCGGCCGCGAGACGTTGCGGCATGGCCCGATGAAGCCGATGGGCCTCACCAATGCACATAACCCTTCGGTCAAGCCCTATGCAGTGGTGCAACTGCGCCAGGACAATGCGCTCGGCACGCTCTACAATATGGTCGGCTTCCAGACGAAGCTGAAATACGGAGCACAGGCGGAGATTTTCCGGCTGATACCAGGGTTGCAGAATGCAGAATTCGCCCGGCTCGGCGGACTTCACCGCAATACCTACATCCATTCGCCGGTTCTGCTCGATCGCTCGCTGACGCTGAGAAGCCGGCCCGGCCTCCGGTTCGCGGGCCAGATCACCGGCTGCGAAGGCTATGTGGAAAGTGCTGCCATCGGGTTGCTCGCCGGCCGTTTTGCCGCCGCCGAACGCAGGGGCGAAGCGCTGCCACCGCCGCCCGCGACGACCGCCTTTGGTTCATTGCTCGGCCACATCACCGGCGGTCACCTCGTTTCAGACGACGAACCCGGCAAGCGTTCGTTCCAGCCGATGAACATCAATTTCGGGCTGTTCCCTGAGCTCGAACCGGGATCGATCGTCAAGCCAGAGGGCGTGAAACGCTTTCGGGGCAAGGACAAGACCATCATGAAGCGGCAGCTGCTCGCGGCCCGCGCGCTGAAGGACTGCGCTAGCTGGCTCGGTCGGGGGTAAGGCCTTCCGCTGGCACTTCCATGCCGCCTGCCGCGTCGGTCGTCTCGTCCACTCCGCCGCCGGTCACACTGACATAATTGTCGAGGAGCCAGAGCGCGACTTCCGCCGCCTCTTTCTCCGTCGGGAAGATGAACGTGCCGTTCTGGGTGGGGGCATCCAGGAACTCGACGGTGAAGCCCTTGGCGTCGGGCAACGGCGTCACCCGGGCACGGCCGGGTTCGATCAAGCGGCACGCATAGTGATTGCGCAAGCTTCGCATGAAGCCGGCCTTGTGGCTGTGCAGCCGTACGAAAACAGCGCCGCCATCGGCCGTGGTGTGCAAGCTGCGGATGGCCTCGTTGGGAAAGGCACGTCCAAACTCAAGGATGGCGAGACCCGTATCCTGCCGGTTGCCCTCCACCCGATCCCGGCTCACCAGCCGCGTGACATAATATGCAACCCCCATCAGGAGCGCGAAAATGATGGACCAGACGACGAGAGGACTCACACCGATTCTCCTCCGAGGGTATCTTTGATACTGGCTCTTACGGCGCCAGCCTTGCGCGAATGTGACGCCTAGAAGCGTCCAGTCGCGGATGCCTTCAGCAGGCGTAACTGGCGTCGCCATTGCGGCTGGTGAAGGCCGGCATTCAGGGCAGACGAGGGCATTCTTGCGGCGCGGCGCAGGACCGGTTCGGCGAGTGCCGCGGGCAAGAAGGCGGGAAATACGGAGGACGGCACTCGGGGCTCCTGCCGAGCCTTCGCCAGATGTTCGAGCCCGAGCCCGGCAAACGCCTCGATCGCGGCGCCGATGCGCATCTTGTCCCCACCTTCGAGAAAAGTCTCACGGTCGAGCCCGGTTGCCGAAAGGATGTCCATCGGCAGATAAACCTGATGTCGCCGCAGGTGGGCGGGCATCAGCAGGAGAAGGCCGGCGATCGCCTGCCCTACCCCTGCGTGTCCGGCAGCCTCGGCAGAGCGAGCCGCGGCATCGGCATCGAGAACCAGGCTCGCCAGCTGGATCAGTGCCGAAGCTGTTTCGCCCGCATAACCTTCAAGCGTGTTGCGATCGGGGAGCGGATCGTCATAGAGGTCGAAGATCCTCGCCTCTATCATGTCGATCAAGGTCTGCCGAGGCAGACAATACCGTTCCACCGCCTGCAGAAGGCCGACCGCCACGGGATTGCCGCCACTGTCGCCTTGGGCCTTGCCCTCGATAAGGTCGCGCCACCACTGCAGCCGGATCTCACCCGGCAAGGGCTCGCGCACCACGTCCCGCACCCGGGCGATCTCTGCGTTCAAGGCATAGAGGGCGGCCAACGCGCCGCGCTTCTCCTGAGGCGAAAGCAGGCAGGCAAGATAGCGATCACGATCGGTATCGCGCAGCGTCGCCAGACACAAATCGGCACCGTCCGTCGAAATCGCGGCCATTTTAGACCGCGATCAGGGCGGCGCCGACGGCACGCGACTCGGACAACATGATGTTGAAGGTACGCACAGCCGCGCCGGTATTCATTGGATCCGAAGCAATGCCCCTGCTCTTCAGGGCCGCCTTCAGATCAGCCGGTATGGGCCTGATGTCGCGGCCGGTGCCGATCAACAGCACCTCCAGCCCACTTGCTTCGGACAGAACGCGCGCGAAGGCGTCAACGGTCAGCGGCTCGCCCTCGGTCATGTCCCACCCGTGTATGCCTGACGGTAGACATAGCAGTGAACCCCGGTGAGACATGTCGGCGAACCTAAACCCACCGTTGCCGTAGGCGTCGATCGGCGCGCGGCCGGGAAAGTGCGCTTCGCGGATTTCGATCCCATTCGCCATGCTGGCCTGCCTTCTGAAACGTCCCCGGGCCGGAGAACTGGCCTCCTGACGAACGGGTTGACGGCGGGAGTGTTCCCCCGCCGAGGACGGGATTATCCCTCTGTCTTGACCGGTTCCCCCTTCACGCGGACCTCGGCGATATAGGGACGCATGGCGCGGATCTTGACGCCATCGGCGATCTCGACTTCCAGTTCGTTGTCGTCGACTACCTTGGTGACCTTTCCGGTAATGCCACCGCCAAGCACGACCTGATCGCCGCGGCGGATGTTGGCAAGGGTCTCGGCGCGCTTCTTCTGCTGGGCGCGCTGCGGACGGATCAGGAAAAAGTACCAGACCACCATAAGGGGGGCGAACAGGAAAAGCATCTCGAGGCCGGAGCCGAATGCGGAGGCTCCGGGTGCGGCGCCTTCGGCCTGGGCGAATGCTTCGGTAGTGAACATCAACAACTCCTAAAAATTTACCGGAGAACCCTGGACACCGTCTCAGCCCCCGTTGCAAGCCGCCGGAATATAGTCGCGATGGGATGTAATGCAACAGATACAAGCTTTTCGGCGTACCGAATCCACTGCTCTCAGACTTTTGAGAGGAAAAACGACGTGGTATCGCCGTGCGAAGTAACGCCAGGCCTCAACCGGCCTGGTAACAAGCGGAGATAGTCGATGACCGACGAGACCAGCGTCCTGATCCTGGCGGAGATCCGCCGCTTGGCCGATGCACTCGAACGGCTCGCCGGACCGCCTCCCGCAACGAACGACTGGAACGCTGCCGATTGCTTCGTGTGGGCACCGGGCCAGCGACGCCTGGAGCCCGTGTCACGTCCCAATCGAGTGGCGCTAAAGTTGATCCGGGGCGTCGACCATGTCCGTGACATCCTCCATGAAAACACGCTGCGATTTGCCGAGGGTTTTCCTGCCAACAACGTCCTGCTGTGGGGTGCGCGCGGGATGGGGAAGTCGTCGCTGGTCAAGGCCGTCCATGATGATGTCCAGACCTCCACCGGAATCCCGTTGAAACTGGTGGAGGTGCACCGGGAGGACATCTCCTCGCTGCCGGATCTGCTAAATACCCTGAAAGTCGCTAGTCACCGGATCATCATCTTTTGCGACGACCTGTCCTTCGATCACGATGACACCGCCTACAAATCGCTCAAGGCCGCACTCGACGGCGGAATCGAAGGCCGCCCCGAAAACGTCCTGTTTTACGCGACCTCCAACCGGCGGCATCTGTTGCCACGAACCATGATCGAGAACGAGCAGTCGACCGCGATCAATCCCTCCGAGGCGGTCGAGGAAAAGGTCTCGTTGTCTGATCGGTTTGGCCTGTGGCTCGGCTTCCATAAATGCAACCAGGAAGACTACCTGACCATGATCGACGGTTACGCAGACCATTTCGCGCTTGGTCTCGACCGGCAGACGCTGCATGCGGAGGCGCTCGAGTGGGCAACAACGCGCGGCGGCCGTTCCGGACGCGTTGCCTGGCAATATATCCAGGACCTTGCCGGACGATTGAGAAAGCCGCTCGATCGATAGCCGGCGCACCGGCCCCATCGGAACACGGTTTGCGTCAAGGTCGGATGCGCGGCTGAGCTTTCTCAACCGATGAGACGGGCGACTGACGCGCGCGGTACGAAAAAAAGCCCGGCCTGCGCCGGGCTTTTTTCATCCCCCTTGAGACGCACTACTCTATTCAAGGTAGGTGATGGGATTAACCGGCGTCGCGTCCTTGCGAACCTCGAAATGTACCTGCGGGCGCTTCGCGTCGCCGCTCATGCCGGAGGACGCCAGGGTCTGGCCGCGGGTCACCTTCTGGCCGCGTGTGACATTAATGCTGCTCGCATGGCCGTATACAGTTACCTTGCCATCGTCGTGACGAACCAGAACCGTATTGCCCAGCTGCTTCAGCCCGTTGCCGGCATAGATGACGACACCGTTCTCGGCAGCCTTGATGGGCGTTCCCTCTGGAACGGATATATCGATGCCGTCGTTGCGATTGCCTCCGACGTTCTGCCCGTAACCGGCAATGACTGCGCCGTTCACCGGCCAGCGGTATTTCTCGATTCCGGTCGACTGAGGTGCAGCCGAGGTGACATCTGACTTCTTCTCGACGTCCGAGAGAGATGCAGTCTCCGTAGCAGGCTTGGCCGCCGTCGCAACCGCAGGAGTTGCAGCCTGATCCGCTTGCTGGGCGGCGACCTGAACCGGCTTCGGCTGGGTGGCCGGCTTCTCTGCAGCCGTTGGGGGAACCGATGCAGTCTTGACCGTGTCGACGGAGCCAGCCGCTCCACTGGCTACCTTCAATGTCTGGCCGATGCGGACGGCGCCAGTCGTCAGACCATTCGCCGCCTTCAACTGATCAATGGAGGTTCCGGTTTCGCGGGCGATCTTCGTCAGCGTATCACCGGGCTTGACGGTGTAGGTGCCACCAAGCGGCTTGCCGCCGGCCGGTGGCGTCAGCTTACCTGGCTCGGCCAGAGCCTTGTCACGAGCAGGCGCCGGAAGAACGGCGACCTTCTGTTCGGACTGCTGGTCACGACCCGGTGCCCTGTTCTGAAGATCGATGTCCCCGGCGGCGATCTTGGCAGAATTGCGTGCTGGGCCGAAGGTCGGAATGATCACCGATTGACCGGGCGCGACAGCACCGCCATTGGCCTTCAGGATCTCCTTCTCGGGAACGCCGTACCGCTTGGACAGGGTGGAAGCGGTCTCGCCGGCCCTCAAGGTCACGCGCGGGGCATTGGTCGTCGACCAGCCCGACATCGGCTTGACGGTGCCGGTCGTGAGACTGTCGGCCGTCGTCGCGCCGGACGACGTCGAGGGCCTCGACGCGGCCGAGGAGCCACCACCCGGGAAGGGCTGCGCCATTGCCTGCTCGCGGCCCGAGGGCTGCGAAGCACTTGCGACAGCAGTCGGAGCAGCGAGTTCGGAGCGCTGCACAGCGACGGGCGAAGAAGCAGCGCGAGCGGGGGAAGCGTATCCACCGGAGGCGTCCGGATAGGGCTGCGTCGGGGCAGCGCTGGCCGAACTGTAACCACCTTGCGGCACCGACGGCAGAGCCGAACCGTTGGCCAGATCAGCCTGGGGCGTCGGCGCCCGCCCATAAGCGCCGGACCCCTGACGCTGCGGAATCGATGCAGTCGTCATGTTGTCCGTTTGACTGAAGATGCCGGAGAAGCGGGTCGCGTCCGAACTGCAGCCGGTCGCGACGCTAGCGAGCAGCACCGCCACAGCAAGCTTGACGGTGGACTTTCCAATTTCGGGAGAACTCATAAGACGCATGACTCGACCTACAGATACGCAACCATCGTGTAGGGCCATTAAAGCGCGTTAGTCTTACTGCCCGGTTAAAGATCCAGCGTTCCAGTCACTATTTTGGGAAATTGATAACCATGATGGATGGAAGCGGAAACCCTCGAGATCCCGAAGGTGCGAACGTCCGCTAAAGCGCCGCTGCAATATTGGGGACGATCGGCAAATAGCTGGCGGGAAACAGATCCTCCCGCTCGAACCGGCTGCCCGTCTTGGTCAGCCGGACCATGATGCAACCACCTTCTTCGCCCACGGTCAACGGGGCGACCATCGACCCACCGTGCGTCAGTTGTTCGGCGTAGAAGCGGGGCAGCGCCGGAAAGGCGGTCGTTACAAGAATGCGGTCGAACGTTCCCTCCCCTGGCATGCCATTGCTGCCGTCGGCCTGGCGCACGACCGCGTTGCGCAAGCCGAGTTCATCAATCCGCGACTGGGCAGCAGTCACCAGCGTCCGGTAACGATCCACCGTGAGTACGCGCTCCGCAATACGGGCCATGACAGCGGCGGTGAAACCGCTTCCGGTACCGATCTCCAGCACCCTGTGACCCGGCTTCACCTGGAGGCGGTGCAACAATCTCACCGCAAGGTCGGCGCCTTCCATGAAGGCTCCGCAATCTATCGGGACCGTGCGACTCGAATAGGCATCTTCCTCGAACGGTGCCGGCACGAATTTCGCCCGGGGGGTTTGTTCGACAGCCGTCAGAAGATCGAGGTCAAAAATACCTTCCGACCGGAGGCGCAGCACCAGCGCCGCGAAACCCTCTTTCTGGATCATACCCGACTTCAACCGGTCGCTCCGAATCCCAATGCCTTGGCGAGACGATCCTGAACCGAATAGTCGGTGAGATCCAGCTTCAAGGGCGTGACGGAGATCTTGTTTTCCTTAAGGGCCTGGATATCCGTTCCGTCTCTGAACCGGCCGCTCCTCTCACCAAAGCGCAGCCAGTAGTAGGGTTTGCCCCGGCCATCCTCACGGGCATCGATGGTCAGTCCAAAATCCAGCTTGCCCTGCGAGGTGACTTCAACGCCTTGAACCCCGCTCGGCTCGCAATTGGGGAAGTTGAGATTGAGAAAGGTCTCGTCCGGCAGTTCAACCTGGAGCAGTTTGCGAATGAGATCCGGTGCATAGCATTCGACTACCTCCCAAGGTGCGAGGCGACCGTTCTCACGACGTACCGCCTGGCTCAATGCCATCGAGCGCACGCCCTGCAGCGTGCCTTCGATAGCGCCCGCGATCGTGCCGGAATAGGTCACGTCATCGGCCATGTTGGCCCCATCGTTGACGCCCGAAAGCACCAGATCGGGCTTTTCCGGCAAAACCTCCCGGATACCCATGATGACGCAATCTGTTGGCGTGCCGCGCAACGCGAAATGCTTGTCACCCACCTTGCGCAGCCGTAGCGGCTCGGAAAGGCTCAGCGAATGGGCAAGGCCACTCTGATCCGTTTCCGGAGCGACGATCCAGACGTCTTCGGATAGCTTACGGGCGATTCGCTCCAGCACGGCCAGGCCTTCGGCATGGATTCCATCGTCATTCGTCAGGAGGATGCGCATCTCACATAGCTCGCTCGATCTTCCTCAATCCCCCCATGTAGGGCAAAAGAGCGTCCGGGACAGTGACGGAGCCATCTTCGTTCAGGTAGTTTTCCAGGACAGCGATGAGGCAGCGGCCTACTGCGGTGCCCGAACCGTTCAGCGTGTGGACGAACTTCAGCGCCTTGTCGTCCTTCCCGCGGTAACGGGCGTTCATCCTGCGTCCCTGGAAATCTCCGCATACGGAACAGGACGAAATCTCGCGGTAGGTATTCTGTCCCGGCAGCCACACTTCGATGTCGTAGGTCTTCTGCGACCCGAAGCCCATGTCCCCGGTGCAGAGCGTCACAGTGCGGAAATGCAGGCCGAGGCGCTTGAGGACCATCTCGGCACAGTCCGTCATCCGCTCGTGCTCGGCGATGGAGCTTTCGGCGTCGGTGATCGAGACCAGTTCGCACTTCCAGAACTGGTGCTGCCGCAGCATGCCGCGCGTATCG
This sequence comes from Pseudomonadota bacterium, assembly GCA_023433855.1. Lineage (GTDB taxonomy): Bacteria > Pseudomonadota > Alphaproteobacteria > Rhizobiales > Rhizobiaceae > Neorhizobium. The sequence goes on from JAEYTV010000592.1 coordinate 11,497, forward strand.
CGGCCGGCAGAACCCGCCTCTGAGCGGAACGACGGCGTGAGCGCCGTGAAGCGCAGGGGCAGCTTTTCCTCCTCCAGGATCTCACCAGACACGAGGTTGGTCAGCGTTACCTCGGCGGTAGGAATGAGCCAGCGGCCATCCGTCGTGCGGAAAAGGTCCTCCGCGAATTTCGGCAGCTGGCCGGTCCCGTACATGGCCTCGTCGCGCACCATCAGCGGCGACGAGACTTCCGTGTAGCCATGCTCGGTCGTGTGCAGATCGATCATGAACTGACCGATAGCGCGCTCGAGCCGCGCGAGCGGCCCGGTCAGGACCGTAAAGCGGGAACCCGAGAGCTTCGCCGCACGCTCGAAATCCATGTAACCGAGGGCCTCGCCGATCTCGAAATGCTCCTTGGCGGGGTGGTTCCAGCCCGGTCTCTGCCCGACGACGTGCTTGACCACGTTGTCGTTCTCGTCCTTGCCGACGGGGACATCGTCGAGGGGAATATTCGGGATACGCGCGAGAGCATCGTCGAGCGCGGCCACAGCCTCCCGCTCCTCCTGCTCGGCGACCGGCATGCTCTCCTTGATGGAGGCGACCTCGGTCTTCAGTTTTTCAGCAAGCTCGGAATTCTTTTGACCCAGTGCGATGCCAATTTCCTTGGATGCGGCATTGCGGCGCGACTGCATGTCCTGGAGTTTCTGGATCACGGCCCGACGCCGGTCATCCAGGGCCAGCAAGACTGCCGCCATGGGCTCGGCGCCGCGCTTCTTCAACGCTTCGTCCAGAGCCCCTTCGTTTTCACGGATCCACTTGATATCCAGCATCGTCCCTTGCCTTTGTGCGAAACGCCGCATCTCTCAGGCGAGAGACGGACGCTCAGGCCTTTTCCGTCTCCGCGACGCTCGATGCACCCTCGTCAGCAAGGGCTTCCTCGGCTCGCTTGCGCTCCACGAGTCGTGCGGCATAGATGGAAATCTCGTAGAGAAGGATGGTCGGCAGCGCAAGGCCGATCTGGGACATCGGATCCGGCGGGGTGAGCACCGCCGCAACGACGAAGGCGATGACGATCGCAAACTTGCGTTTTTCCCGCAACCAGTCGCTCGTGAGCAACCCGACACGCGCCAGCAGCGTGGTCACGACCGGAAGCTGAAACACCAGCCCGAACGAGAGCACCAGAGTCATGATCAGGCTGAGGTACTCCGACACGCGCGGCAGGAGCGAAATACCGACCTCTCCTTCGCCCGGCGCCTGCTGCATGGCCAGGAAGAACCACATGACCATCGGCGTGAAGAAGAAGTAGACAAGCGCGCCGCCCAGCAAGAACAGGATCGGCGATGCGACGAGAAACGGCAGGAAGGCAGCTCGCTCGTTCTTGTAGAGACCTGGCGCTACGAACTTGTAGAGCTGTGATGCGATAACGGGAAAGGCGATAACCAGCGCCCCGAACATCGCCACCTTCACCTGGGTGAAAAAGAACTCCTGCGGTGCAGTGTAGATGAGCTCGGACTTGGTCAGGTCCAGCCCTGCCCACACAACCGCCCACTTGTACGGCACCACCAGCAGATTGAAGAGCTGCTTGGCGAAAAAGAAGCAGACCACGAAGGCGGCGAAGAACGCGCCGATCGACCAGATCAGCCGGGTGCGCAGTTCCATGAGATGCTCGATCAGCGGCTGCGGTTTGTCTTCGTAGTCATTGCTCATGTTTCACCGCCCGGCGTTGGGGCCTTCTTTGCCACACGCCTGCGGACGGGCGCCTTAGCCACCTCCGCAACTGAACTCGATCCGCCCGTGTCGGCCTTGCGGCTCCGGCGCGGTTTGTCGGCCGCCTCGAGGACTTCGGGCGCCTTCGCCTTCCTGACCGTCGAGGCTCTGCTGCGCGGTTTGACACCTTCCTTGGCAGCCGGCGCCACGACGGACGGCGGCTTCATCTCAGGCAAGGACGACTTTGGCGCCTCTCCGCCCGCTGCACTGGCGGCAGAGGATGTTTCCATATTCGAGGACCCAGGCCGCGACGAGCCGACGGGCGATGCTGAAGACTGTTCGGCCGATGCTCCTTCGACCGCCTGCTGCGCCTCCACATCCACGGCTTCCGCTTTCGCCTCCGAGGCGGTGGAAGGCGTCGCCTTCGTCGCCTTCTCCAGATCGGAGCGAATCTCCTGGCCCATCTGCCTCAGCGGGTTGATCGCGTCCCGCAACGCATGCGTGGGGTTCAGACGCTGGGCGTCCGAGATGGTCTTGCGTACATCGTCGAGTTCAGACTCCCGCAACGCCTCATCGAACTGTGTTCGGAAATCGCCGGCCATCTTGCGCAGATTCGCCGTCATCTTGCCAAACGCCCTCAACATGGGCGGCAAGTCCTTGGGGCCGACAACGACGATAAGAACAATCGCGATGACGAGTAACTCGGTCCAGCCGATATCAAGCATGCTTAAGAGGCTCCGAAACCCTCCATCCGACGACTATGATCGGCTGGTTTCCTTGACCTCTTCAGGCTTGTGGTCGACGGTCTTGGCGGTCGTCGTATCCTGAGCGTCGTCGTCGGACATGCCCTTCTTGAAGCTTTTGATACCCTTCGCGACATCGCCCATCAGTTCAGGAATCTTGCCTCGTCCAAAGAGAACGAGCACGATGACCAGAACGATCAACCAATGCCACACACTGAAAGAACCCATAGTCCAACTCCATTAGTACCTTGTACCGATGTAAGCTCTTTAAACCGCTTTTTCAAACGGCAAAATGTCCTAAAGCAACGATGTCCCGCTGTTATACCAGACGTCGGGGAATTGCTTTGCACCTCGACAGCGGATGCGCTTACATCCTGGCCGTGCGGAAAGATGCGATTGTTGGCAAAGGAGGCGCAGAACCGGCGATATCGGCTAGTCTTCGCGCCCGCCTTTTGGTGCCAGTAGCCCCAGTTCTTCGAGATCAAGCTGGTTGATAGGATCTTCATCCTCGGACAATTCATCGGCATCCTGCGGGATCGGGATTGCAAGCCCCGGGGGGATCCGACCTGAAAGGAGCCCGGCCCCCTTCAATTCTTCGAGGCCAGGCAGGTCGCGGAGTTCTTCCAGTCCAAAGTGATCGAGGAACTCCGTCGTGGTACCCAAGGTAACGGGGCGCCCTGGCGTGCGCCTGCGGCCCCGAAAGCGGATCCACCCCGCCTCCATCAATACGTCAAGAGTTCCTCTGGACGTCTGTACGCCGCGGATCTCCTCGATCTCAGCCCGGGTGACCGGCTGATGATAGGCAATGATGGCCAAGACTTCGAGTGCGGCGCGAGAGAGTTTCCTTGCCTCGTCATCCTTGCGAATGATGAAAGAGAGATCCGCGGCGGTCCGGAAGGCCCAGCGGTCGCCTATTCGCAAGAGATTGACCCCACGCGGCGCGTAGATATCAACCAGGTTTCGCATGACGGCCCCCACGTCGGTTCCCTGC
>JAEYTV010000629.1 GCA_023433855.1 Pseudomonadota bacterium
GCCTTCGGCATCTCGATGAACGAAATGACGTCCTGCGGACGCGAGGAATGGCCGGCCATAACCATGGTTGTGTTCCGCAACTACCAATGGGGCGCGGAGAAGCGCAACACGACGCTTTGGTTCGACAACAATTTCGTCGGCACCGAGCTGGACCGCGACGCAACCTATGCCGGCGTGGCGCGGGCATGCGGCATGAACGGTGTCGTCGTTCGCTCGACGTCGGAGCTTACCGCCGCGCTGGCGGATGCGGTGGAGCGGCAGATGAAGGACCACGAGACGACATTCATCGAGGTGGTGCTCAACCAGGAACTCGGCGAGCCGTTCCGGCGCGACGCGATGAAGAAGCCCGTCGCCGTTGCGGGAATTGATCCCAAGGACATGCGTCCGCAGACCCTCGCATCCTGAAACGCTTATCCGACGATCACAGTCGCCACCGCCCGCCCGGTAGCGAAGACGTTACCGCGGAGTGACGGCGATCTCCGGAGGGACCATTGAGCCCGCTTGTCCGTATCTTCGACATGGCGCGTGCCGCTCCGCGGCATATCATCTTGTCGGAAGGGAACGACAAGCGCATCCACGCGGCAGCTGTACAGGCGGTCGCGCGGCGGCTGGCACGTGTGACTTTGCTCGGCGACCCGTCAATCATCGCGCCTGCGCTCAGCACCCTCGGGGCACCGGAAGGCTCCGTTGGAATCATCGATCCGCGCGATGCATCTGACCTCGACGAGGTCGCAGATTTCCTGCATTCGATCCGTGCCGCCAAAGGCATGACCGCGCTCGAGGCCCGCAGGGCGATCGTGGAACCGCTCCTGCACGCAGCGGTGAGAGTTCGGATCGGGCACGCAGACGGCACCGTTGGCGGTGCTGCGAACACGACCGCCGATGTCGTCCGTGCCGCCCTTCGTGCGATCGGGCCGGCGGCAGGCATTTCCACCGTGTCGAGCTGCTTCCTGATGACGTGCGACCGAGAGCTTGCCCCGATCAGCGGTGGCGCGATCTTCGCCGATTGCGGGCTGGTGGTTGCACCGGATGCACGGCAGCTCGCCGACATCGCCCTCGCAGCCGCAGCCACCTGTCGCGCCCTGCTCGGCGAAGAGCCACGCGTCGCGCTGCTGTCCTTCTCGACCTCCGGTTCGGCCGAACATCCCAGCCTCGCGATAATTCGCGATGCGCTGCGCGCCGTGCGGGAACGGGATCCGGGCCTAGAGATCGATGGGGAAATTCAGTTCGACGCCGCGCTCGACAATCATGTCCGTGCGATGAAGGCGCCGGCCAGCAGACTCAAGGGACAACCCAACGTCTACATTTTCCCTGATCTTGCATCCGGCAACATCGGCTACAAGATCGCCCAGAGGCTAGGCGGATTGGGCGCAGTCGGGCCAATCCTGCAGGGGCTCGCCTTGCCCGCCAACGACCTTTCACGCGGGTGCAGCATCGACGATGTGGTAGCGATGATCGCCATCACCGCGGCGCAGGCGACCAGGGCGGCACCAGCCTGAACGCCGGCAAGGGCTCTCGCGATTTTAGCGCAGACGGGCGGCCGGGTCGCCAAATTCAACGGCGTTGAGCAGCCGCACATCCTGCTTGACCAGGATCTTGCGTACCTCGGTCACGTAACTCATGAACGCCTCGTCCTGGTAGAGCAGCGCCCGTTTTCGTTCACGCTCGCCGGCATCGGCGTAGCGCCACAGATGGATCGCCTCGTTCACATCGCCGATCTCGGTCGTGAAAAGGCCGGCGAAGACGTCGGGGCCTAAAATACGATTCTGGATCGGAAGGCCCTGCTCGCGGAACAGCTCCAAAAACGTCCGCACGGTGCCCGGACGGAAAGAGTAGGCCCTGTAATCGATGACCATCGGATACCCTTGCGAAAAAAGCAGACGCCCCGCCTGAATTTCAGGCGAGGCGTACGAATGCGTTCTACTTCTTGTTGGCTAGAACCTTTTCAACGAACTCCGGATGAGTCATCGCCTTGATCGCGTCCGCGGCATTGCCGGAATCGGTCACGATCCCTTCTTTCGCCAGCACGTTGAAGATGGTGACAAGATCGTCGGCCGACGGCGCCGTGATCTCGGGGTCGTAATGCACGACGTATTTACCCTCCAGCATGAAGGCGATCGCCTCGACCGAGTAGCCCGTGGCGGCGGCCAGAATCCCGTAGGCTTCCTGCGGGTTTTCACGCAGCAGACGGGTTGCCTCATGCAACGACTCGATAACCGCAAGGACGGCATCTTCGTTCTGTTCGGCGTATTCCTTGCGGACGCCCCAGCCTGAATTCAGCCAGTGTCCACCCTTCTGCTTCAGCAGGTCATCAGCCGTGAACAGGCTGGTGGCCTTGCCCTGGCGAATTGGCTCGGACGTAAACGGAGGCCAAGCCAAGGCCGCGTCGACTTCCTTGCGTTCGAACAAGGTGTTCATGTCGCTGGCGTTGACGCGGATCAGCTCCATGTCGGTGTCGCTTACCCCGCTGTCGCGCAGGTAGAGCATCAGCTGTGCGTACAGCTGCGACGACTTGCCGGGAAACGCGACCTTCTTGCCCTTGAGGTCTTGCGGTCCCTTGATGCCGCTGTCGGCCTGCACGATCATGCCGGCTGCGTTCGCCAACTCGTCGTAGATGTACCAGATGCCGGCATCCCGCTGCGCGACGCTCAACGTCGGCCCGACGCCCAGCAGAGCGATATCGATCGATCCTGCGGCCATTCCCTCAAGAATGGGTGGCGAGAACGGAAACACGCTCCATTCCGGCTTGTAGCCGCGTTTCTCCAGCAGCTGCTTTTCCTTGACTATGAAGCCGAGGAGCGGCGCCGGCTGCAGCGCGATGCGAATGGTCTTGGCATCCTGTGCTTGGGCGGGCGAGGCAAACGCCGCGGCCAGAAGCGCCACCACGGGGACGACAAGTTTCAACAGGCTTTTCATTCCATTCCTCCCTTGTTGAGTGAAAGGGCTCGCCCTTCCACGGATACCTCCAGATTTCGGCTAGTCGGCGAAGCTTTTCGCCTTGGCAGCCTTCGCCGCCTCGTCGGCCTTGAGCACTTCCTCCTTCAACGCCGCATAGACAGGTTTCATCAGCGTCCCGAAGGAAGCCGACGTGACGTCGCGCGGATGCTCCAGATCGACATCGATGATCGACTTCAGGCGTCCCGGACGGGCCGTCATGATCGCGATGCGGCTGCCGAGATAGACAGCTTCCTGGACCGAATGGGTGATGAAGAGGACCGTGCGGTTCTTGCTGCGCCAGATCGACAGGAGTTCCTCCTGCAGCATCTCGCGGGTCTGGGCGTCGAGCGCCGCAAACGGCTCGTCCATCAGCAGGATGGGCGGGTCGTTGGCGAGCGCACGGGCGATGCCGACGCGCTGTTTCATGCCGCCGGACAATTCGCGGGGATAGGCGTTCTCGAAACCCTGGAGCCCGACCTGATGCGCCGCCGAAATGGCGACCTGGTGCATCTTCGCCTTGTCATAGCCTTTGATCTCAAGACCGAACTGGATGTTCTCCAGCACCGTGCGCCACGGGAACAGGGCATAACTCTGAAACACCATGCCGCGGTCGGCTCCCGGCCCCTCGATCGGCTTGCCTGCGATGGTGAGCGAACCCTCCGTGACCTCCTCGAGGCCGGCAACCATCTGCAGAAGCGTGCTCTTGCCGCACCCGCTCGGCCCGACGAGACAGAGGAACTCTCCTTCCATGATCTGGAGGTCGACCTTGTCGAGCGCCAGCGTCTCGCGACCGGTCCGCTCGTTGAGATATCGCTTGCTCAATTGCCGAGCTTCAATCTGCACAGGCATGTCCGCCAGCCTCCTAATACGCGACGCGTTTCTGCAGCCACACGAACAGCGCGTTGTAGAGCGCGCCGATGCAGCCGATGATGGCCATTCCGATGATGACGACTTCGGTCTGGAGAAGTTCGCGGGCGTCGGCCATCATGTAGCCAAGGCCTGCACGCGAGGCGACGAGTTCGGCCGCCAGGATCGATATCCAGCAGATTGCAAAGGCCACCCGCATCGCCGTGACGAGGGCGGGCAGGATGGCCGGCAGCGCGACTTTCCAGAAAATTGTCCGGTTGCTCGCACCGAGCGTGCGAGCCGCGCTCACCAGGTCGCGCGGGATGTCGTGCACGGCGCTGATCGTCGGCAGCAACATGACGAAGAAGCCGGCGTACCAGATGATGAATATCTTGCCGAATTCGCTCGTGCCGAACCACAACACCGCAAGCGGGATCCAGGCGAACGGGATGACGAAGCGGAACGATTCGATAATCGGCTCCGACGCGATGAGCAGCAGCTTGTTGCGACCGAGCAGGATGCCGAGCGGAACGGCGGTGACGACAGCAGCGATAAAGCCGACATTGACACGCACCAGACTCACCCAGGCGGCATGCAGCAGAACGTTGCCCTTGATCAACGACAATGCCGTCTCAAAGAGTACGTAGCCGGACGGCAGGATGAGAGGTCTGACGCCCAGGTAAACGGCGATCGACCAAGGCATCACAATCAACAGCAGGAAGCCAAGCGTGCCGAGAGCCAGCGGCTGCATTCGCGCAATTACGCTAGGCATGAGTGAGCCTCCTCTGCAGAACCATGAATAGGGCGTTGAGGAAGTAGCCGACGATGCCGACAATCAGCATGCCGCCGATCACCAATTCGGGCTGGTATGAAGCCTGCGCCCGCACGATCATGTAGCCGAGGCCCTGCTGCGTTGCGATCATCTCGGCAACGAGCACGCCACCCCATGCGCCGGTCATGGCGATGCGCAGACCGAGCATGATCCCCGGCAAAGCGCTCGGCACCGTGACCTTGGCGAATATCTGCCAGCGGCTGGCACCAAGCGTCAGCGCCGCCTTGACGAGGTCGCGGTCGATATTGCTCGCGGCGGCCAATGTATTGAGCAGAACGATGAACAGGCATGACGCCACGATCACGAAGACGACGCTGGTGAACCCGATCCCGAACCAGAGGATCGCCAGCGGTATCCAGGCGATCGACGAGATCGGCCGCAGCAGTTCGACCGGGCCGGCGAGTATCTGGCGCAAGACAGTCGACTGCGACATTGCAAGGCCGAAGGCGATACCGATAACGGCCGCGACCACGAATCCGGCGAGAGCTCGCCCGAGGCTGGCTCCCAGATGTCCCAGAAGGTGACCGGCCAGCAACTGGTCCCACAGGGCGGCAAGCACGGTGGCCGGAGACGGCAGCACCGCGGCGACCGACGGGGAACTCGATGTGAAAGACCAGGCGACGACAAACAAGGCCGGTAGCACGAGCCTGAGTGCAAGCAGTTGCCAGGGTCCGAGCGAACTTGCGATGTCGCCCCTCACCGGCCGCGCGACAGAACGACCGGCCGGCACGTCACGGGGCAGCGCGCCTATCTTTCCGGTCGGGGTCGCAGCCATGACGTTCTCCACCGCGCTCATGGAACTCGTCCGGGCGAGTGGGGTTGCGCAGCCCCACGCAACATCGCCTGGAGCATCGGTATCTGCGGGCTGAGCGGCTTGGGATACGCGGCGCGCGAATGGCTCAGCCGCAAGGCGAGCATCGTTTCGACCAGCTTGTAGGTGAGCGGGCCTGGATTGATCAGGGGCACCGGGAGTCGCTTGGAGAGCCATTCGGCTGCCTGGTACATGGTTGTCGAGCCGAGACAGATGACCTCCGCGCCGTCCTGCTCGACGCACCGCATGCAGACATCGAGCATCTGCGGGAAGGCAGTCTCCTGCTTGCCATCGAGCAGGGAATCGAAATTCGGTGGAATGTCGAAGGAGCGTACGGACGCGCATTGCTGCAGCAGGCCGTATTCCACCAGGGCGCGCTTGTAGCGGAAGAGCGCCGGCTGCCACTGCGCCAACACGGAAAACTTGGACCCGAGCGTCAGCGCGAACAGCATCGACGCCTTGCCGGGGGAGACGACGGGGATGTCGAGCACCGAACGAAGCGCCGCCATGCCGGAATCGCTCATCGTATCAATGCAGACAGCGTCGAAGCCTTCCTCCTGCGCGGTGACGCCGGCCTCGAAGATGGCGATGTCCATCAGCGTAAAGTCGTGGGGGCTCATGAACGATGACGGACCGGCCTTGACCGGCCGGAAGTGAAAGTCGCTTTCCGCATCGAGCCGCACCGTGGAAAGTTGCTCCCGGCGCCGGCCGACACCCTCCTCGTCCAGCGCGAATGGGACGATCACGAGAATCTTCGGCATCACATGCTCCTTTCAGGGGATTGCACGGCGTCGATCATGGTGCCGAGCATTCCGGGCAAAGGGTGCAACGGCGTCGGGAAGGCCGGACGGCTTTGGCTGAGCCGCAGGTCGAGCAACGACTGTGCCGTCTGGTAGCTCAGTGGACCCGGATTGATCACGGGCACGGAAAGTTCGGCGGACAGGAAGGCGTGCGCCTGGTGCATGGTGGTCGAGCCGAGAACAATCACCTCCGCGCCATCTTCGTCGATGCAGCGCCGCGCTGCATCGAGCAGCAGTGGGAATACCTGCTCTTCCTTTCCAGACAGGAGGGATTGGTTGTCCGGGGTCACCCCGATGGAACGCGTTGAAGCGCACCGCCAGCCGAAACCGAGATCGGCGATGGTCTTCTTGTAGAGATGCCGCCAGCGGTCCCACATCATCAGGATGGAGAAGCGCTCGCCGAGCATAGCCGCAGTCAACATGGCGACGCGCCCGGGACCTACCACTGGAATGTCGAGCATCGATCGCAGCGCCGCGACGCCGGAATCACTCATCGTGTCGATGCAGACGGCGTCGAAACCCTCCGCCTCGGCATTCCTGCCGGCCTCGAGAATGGTGACGTCAGCCAGGACGGAATCATGTTCGCTGGTGAAGTTGCGCGGGGCGGCAC
>JAEYTV010000084.1 GCA_023433855.1 Pseudomonadota bacterium
AGGTTGGACGCATCGCCGGCCAGTTCGCTAAGCCCCGGTCCTCCAACATCGAGAAGCAGGGTGACGTGGAGCTGCCGTCTTATCGCGGCGACATCATCAACGGCATCGAATTCACGCCCGAAGCACGTATTCCAAACCCGGAGCGTCAGCTTGATGCCTATCGCCAGTCGGCGGCGACGCTCAACCTGCTGCGGGCTTTCGCAATGGGGGGATACGCCAACCTGGAGAACGTCCACAAGTGGATGCTGGGTTTCCTGAAGGACAGCCCGCAAGGCGAGCGGTACAGGAAGCTTGCCGATCGTATCGGTGAAACCATGGATTTCATGCGGGCGATCGGCATTACCTCGGACAACAATCCAAGCCTGCGCGAGACGGACTTCTTCACCAGCCATGAGGCGCTGTTGCTCGGCTACGAGGAAGCTCTGACGCGCGTCGATTCCACCACGGGCGACTGGTACGCGACGTCGGGCCACATGATCTGGATTGGCGATCGCACGCGGCAACTCGACCATGCCCACGTAGAATACTTCCGTGGCATCAAGAACCCGATCGGGCTGAAATGCGGCCCGTCCCTGCAGCCCGACAACCTGATCCAGTTGATCGACGCGCTGAACCCGGCCAACGAAGCCGGCCGGCTCACCCTTATCTGCCGTTTCGGCCATGACAAGGTTGCAGAGAGCCTGCCCAAGTTGATCCGTGCGGTTGAACGGGAAGGCAAGAAGGTCGTGTGGTCCTGCGATCCGATGCATGGCAACACGATCACCCTCAACGGCTACAAGACCCGGCCGTTCGAACGCATCCTGTCGGAAGTGGAGAGCTTCTTCCAGATCCACCGCGCAGAGGGCAGCCATCCCGGTGGCATCCATGTTGAGATGACGGGCAAGGACGTGACCGAATGCACCGGCGGCGCGCGCGCAGTGGGCGCCGCCGACCTGCAGGACCGCTATCACACGCATTGCGATCCCCGCCTCAACGCGGATCAGGCCCTCGAGCTTGCCTTCCTGCTGGCTGAACGCATGAAGACGGGGCGTGACGAGAAGCGCATGGTCGTCAACGGCTGAAAAGACCGGAAGAAGAATTGAAAAGGGCCGGCGTCAAGCCGGCCTTTTTCGTGAAAGGGCGCCGCGCAGATCCAGGTGGAACAGCCTTGACCGCTGTCTCTCCGGCTGCAACTCTGCCGCCGCGCAAGGCTGACGGAGAGACGTTCGTGGAAGAGAAGAACAGCGGTGGATGCCTGTGTGGTTCAGTCCGCTTCGAGACGCGGGGGCCGCTGAGAACCGTGACCGCCTGTCACTGTTCCCAATGCCGGAGGCAGACGGGCCTCTACTACGCGGCGACAGCGGTCGATGAGGAAAACCTGCATGTTCACGGAGAGCAGAAGCTCTCCTGGTACCGCGCGAGCGACAGCGCCCGTCGCGGCTTCTGTTCAATATGCGGATCGGCCCTGTTCTGGAAGGCGGATCGGTCCACACAGATTTCGATCCTCGCCGGCGCTTTCGACCAGCCGAGTGGTCTGGTGATGGGCGAACACATCTACTGCGCCGACAAAGGGGATTTCTACGATATTCCCGACGATGAGGTGCCCCGCCATCCAGGCGACCGGCCTGCCGTTCCCCGCTAGCCGGCCGCCATCAGGGTATCTTGCGTCGTTCATCGGTACGCCGGACGGGCTTGCTCACGAGACATTTGCCCGGCATAAAGGCAGGATCAGGTGCCTGCGATGCAGGAGAATCGGGAATCCGGTGCGGGACCGGAGCGTGCCCAACGCTGTAAGGCCGACCAAAGCTGCGTTTTTCGAGCCACTGGACCTGTCCGGGAAGGCCGCGGCCAAGGAATGAAGCCAAGCCAGAAGACCGGCCTGAAGTGATGGATCGATCCGCGTGGACGGCGGGTTGGTTTTTGCACCGACTTCGTTGCGACCAACGGGGAGGGTGCTGCATTGTCGGGGACAACGATGCGAGATGATGTAATCCACCAGGCCTTGGCCCCTGCGGGTCGATTCTCCGACGCAGAACGTGCTGCCGTCTACCGGGCGATCGAGACGCGCCGAGACGTCCGCGACCAGTTTCTTGCCGATCCGTTGCCGGACGACCTTGTCATGCGGCTGCTGAAGGCAGCCCATGCGGCGCCTTCGGTGGGTTTCATGCAGCCATGGAACTTCGTTCTGGTTCGTGACCAGGAACTGCGCGAGCGGGCCTTCGAGGCGTTCCAGACGGCCAACCAGGACGCGGCCTCGATGTTTCCCCCGGAGCGCCGTGACCTTTATCGCAGCCTCAAGCTCGAAGGAATTCGCAAGGCACCGCTTTCGATCTGCGTGACCTGCGATCCCGACAGGGCGGGACCGGTCGTACTGGGCCGCACCCACAACCCCCGCACGGATGCCTTCTCGACGGTCTGCGCGGTGCAGAACCTGTGGCTGGCGGCACGCGCCGAAGGGGTAGGGGTTGGCTGGGTGAGCATTTTCCGGGACGAGGATATCCGCGCGTTGCTCGGCATTCCCCGCCGAGTCGAGATCGTCGCCTGGCTTTGCCTGGGTTACGTGGGCCAGCTTTATGAAGAGCCGGAGCTGGCGATCAAGGGCTGGCGCCAACGCCTGCCTATCGAGGACCTGATCTTCGAGGACGGATGGCGAGGAACTTGATCACTGCTGCGGCTGCGGGCCCGGGACGCTGGGGTGGGCGAGATCGAGCCGCCGCTCCGGCAGAAACCGCGGACCGACCATGCGCACCTTCCTGTCCGGGTCGTAGGGCCGCTCAGGCGGCGGGGGTGGTTCGGCCGCTACCGTTTCCGGTTTCTGCCCGCCATCCGTGCCGAGCTTGGTGATACCGGAATAGGCAGGCGCCTTCGGCAACTCTATCCCCTGAACCTTCAGCCGCTGGTTCTGATCGTCCTCGAAATCGGACGGAAGGCAGTCATTTGCACGAATCGCCGCAAGGATCCTGGTTCGTTCATCCGAGGAGCGCACCAGCTGGCGTGCAGCGTCTCGTTCCGCCGTCACCGCTTCCCGGTTCTTTTCGAGCTCCTGCACGCTGGCGCGAAATCCATCGCAGATCTCGTGGTTAGCCCTGCCGTAGACAATGACGCTCCCGGCGCCGCAGCCATTCCGCCGCATCTCGATCCGAAGGGCGCGGATTTCGCTTGTAAGGTTGCTCAACTCACGGGCGTAACGGCGGGCTTCGGCCGAGTCTCCAATGATCTGAGGTGCGTTGTTGAGCTGTCGTATCAACGCCCCGCAGGCCGCGACGTCCCGCGCCCGGCTTGAACCCGGGGCAAGAGTGACGGTCAGGATGAGCAGGCCGCAGACGCGCAGTAACATGTGGGATCTCCTCCACCACCAGACTGCATCATCGCGGGCGCCGGTTGAGAATATCATAATCGGCGCCGGCTGAGCGGACTTGCCGCGATCGGCGGCAGCCGGTTCTCATCGCGATTGCAGCTCTCCGGAGCGGTTATGCTTTCAGCTCGAGATTGGGCTGCGACGCCTCCACGACGGCGAGCGCCGCCATGTTCACCACCCCACGCGAGGTGACTGACGGCGAGAGGATATGGGCCGGAAGGGCGGCACCCAGCAGGATGGGACCCACATGCAGGGCATCCGTCAGGTTTCGCACGATCCCGAGCGAGATGTTGGCGGCGTCGAGGTTGGGGAAGACGAGAAGGTTGGCTTCCCCGGTCAGCGCGCTGTCCGGCATCGCCCGCCTGCGCAGGTCTTCCGACAGGGCTGATCCTCCCTGCATTTCCCCGTCCACCTCAAGGTCCGGCGCGCGCTTGCGAATCAGGCTGAGAGCGGCTCGCATCTTCTGGGCGCTTTCCGAATCCCGCGACCCGAAGTTGGAATGGCAGATCAGGGCAGCCTTCGGGACGATACCAAATCGCTGGATTTCCCGGGCCGCTAGCAGAGTAATCTCGGCGATCTCCTGCGTGGACGGATTGTAGTTGACGAAGGTATCCGTGAAGAAGATGGCCC
>JAEYTV010000071.1 GCA_023433855.1 Pseudomonadota bacterium
GAGATGGTCATGTTCGCCGAGGCGCTGAGGGGGCAAGGTGTGGCCGAGGAGGAAATATCCCGGCAGGCAGGTTTGCTCATGCAGGCCGTCCAGACGGAGCTGCGATGCGCCTTTGACCAAGCAGAACACCGCAGTCACTCCTCGTAACCAGCCTTATGTGTAGCGCGGAACGGATCGGTACTTCCGTTCAGTGTACTCTAAACGACCGTGGGTCATTGGCAGTGATTGCCGTCGCTGTTGCGCGTCTCGACATGGGACGGCCGTGGGCTTGCCTTCCGTCTTTAAAAAGATGGCGAAGCTCGCCGCAGGTCATGCCCACCCAAAAGGCAGTGACGTCAGCTGCCGCATCGCGGCGGGGAATACCAAGTCTCTGGCGACGTCCTCGACCAGGGACCAGGGAATCCCACAGGCGGATGAGAAGCGCGTCACGGAACGCTTCTTCCGAGCATCTCAGGCACATGATCATGGAAGTGGCCTGGGACTGTCGATTGTCCAGATGGCCCTTGAACATCTGGGCGGAGGCTTGACGTTCAATAGAGGCGGCCGAAGGTTCGTCGCCAAGGCCCCTTTTCCTGCCTAAAGGGCAGGCGGCGCAACCCGTTTGGTTGCGACTATGTACTGCCCCTGATGTCAACGCCCGCCCATTGTATCGAGCTTGCTGCCGCCCTTGGCGTCGGAATCTCCTCTGACGGGAACCGCAGGGGAGGACAAAGTTCCGGCACCGGTCTTGACGATATATCAATCAATAATATATTAGATTGTACATTAATAAATCGAGGAGCTGTAATGCCCGCCGCCAGAGTATCTGAGAAGCTTTGGGTCTCTTCGCAGCCAAGCGTCGAAGAGATCAGGTCCCTTCAAGACAAGGGGTTCAAGACTCTCGTCAACAATCGACCGGATGACGAAGACGCTGATCAGCCCGGAACAGGGGTTGAAGCACAGGCCGCGAAAGTGTCCGGTTTGACCTATGCGTTTATCCCGGTCACCGGAACCACTATCACCGAGGCTGACGTGCGTGCGTTCCAGCGCGCGGTCAACGAATCCGAAGGGCCTGTCTTCGCCCACTGCAGGACAGGCACGCGGTCTTTGAATCTCTACCTTATCGGAGAAGTTCTTGACGGCCGCATGTCCGCCGACGATGTCATCGCCTTCGGACGCGAACGCGGCTTCGACACGAACGCGGCGGCGAACTGGATCAAGAAGCACGCCTCCCGTCGGCCCCAGGTGAAGGGCTTCTTCGACAAGCGCACCTGGAGTGTCCAGTACGTGGTCTCGGACCCGGATACGGGCAAGTGCGCCATCATCGACCCGGTGCTCGACTTCGACGAGAAATCGGGCGCGACCGCCACCATCAATGCCGACGCCATTCTCGACTACATCCGCGAAAACGGTCTGATCGTTGAGTGGATCCTCGACACGCATCCGCACGCAGACCACTTTTCGGCGGCCCAGTATCTGAAGGAGAAGACCGGCGCACAAACCGCGATCGGGGAGCGAGTCGTCGACGTGCAGAACCTCTGGAAAGGCATCTACAACTGGCCCGAACTGGCTGCCGACGGCTCCCAGTGGGACCGGCTGTTTGCCCATGGCGACACATTCAAGGTTGGTTCCATCGAGGCGAAGGTCATGTTCTCGCCCGGACATACTCTCGCATCCATCACCTACGTGATCGGCGACGCCGCCTTCGTGCACGACACGCTCTTCATGCCGGACAGCGGCACGGCGCGCGCCGACTTCCCAGGCGGCGATGCACGGGTGTTGTGGAGGTCGATACAGGATATCCTCGCGCTGCCGGACGAGACGCGGATCTTCACAGGCCATGATTATCAGCCGGGTGGGCGTGCCCCACGCTGGGAAAGCACCGTGGCGGAGCAGAAGAAGTCCAACCCGCACCTTGCCGGCGTGAGCGAGGAAGAGTTCGTGGCGCTTCGTACGAAACGCGACAAGACCCTGCCGATGCCGAAGCTCATCCTGCACGCCCTGCAGGTTAACATCCGCGGCGGGCGTCTGCCGGAGCCGGAGGCCAACGGCAAGCGCTACCTCAAGTTTCCGCTCGATGCGCTGCAGGGAGCGGCGTGGGAATGAGCACTGACCTCAAAGCAATGTTGAAGGCGGGGCTTTCTCCGGTCGAGATGGCGAGCCGTGCGGAAGAGGTGGCAAACCTCCTCAAGACGCTGTCCCATCCGGCGCGCCTGATGATCGTCTGCACGCTCATAGAGGGCGAGTATTCCGTCGGGGAGCTTGAAGAGAAGCTCGACCTCCACCAGCCGCATCTGTCGCAACACCTGACGGTGCTGCGCGGCTCCGGCATCGTAGCAACCCGGCGGGAGGGCAAGCAGATCTTCTATTCCCTCACGGAAGAGAAGGCCGCCGAACTGGTGGCCGCCCTCTATGACATCTTCTGCGTGAAAGACGACACATGATCCAATATCTCCCATCATTGGCCGGCGGCATGCTGATCGGCGTGTCGGCGGTTATGCTGCTGCTCCTCAACGGGCGGATCGCCGGTATCAGCGGCATCGTTGGGCGGCTTGCCCAAGGCGTCGGCCTGACCAACAATCTCGCCTTCGTGCTCGGGCTGCTGCTCGGGCCGCTGGCCTACCTCGTCATGTTCGATGGCTGGCCGGAGGTCGAGATCACCGCAGGCTGGCCGCTGATCATCATCGCCGGCCTCCTCGTCGGCTTCGGCTCGCGCATGGGCTCGGGCTGCACCAGCGGTCACGGGGTGCTTGGGCTTGCGCGCCTCTCGCCACGCTCGATGGTGGCAGTCGCCACCTTCCTCACATCCGGCGTTGTCGCTGTCGCAATCCTACGGGGGCTCGGGCTATGAACAGGAACATCTACCAGTTCGGAGCAGCGCTTGCGTCCGGCCTCGTCTTCGGCGTGGGTCTATCGCTTTCCGGGATGCTGAACCCGGCAAAGGTGCAGGGTTTCCTCGATGTGTTCGGCGCCTGGGATCCGAGCCTTGCCTTCGTTCTCGGCGGTGCCGTCGTCGTCGCTTTCATCGGTGTTCAGGTGATGAAGCGGATGCGACACCCCGCCTTTGACGACAGATTCCATGTGCCGACCAATCGGCAGATCGACCCGCCGCTCATCATCGGTTCCGCCCTGTTCGGCCTCGGCTGGGGCCTCGGCGGCTTCTGCCCCGGTCCGGCAATCGCCTCGCTCTCGATCGGCCTACCGCAGACGGTGATTTTCGTCGTCGCCATGCTGGTCGGGATGACCCTGCATGACAGGGTCTGGAGCAAACGGTCGTGAGTACTTCCATCCTTGCGGCCATCGGCTCCGGCGGGGTCGTTGGCTTCATGCTCGGCGTGCTGGGTGGCGGCGGGTCCATCCTGGCGACTCCGCTCCTCCTCTATGTCGTCGGCGTAACCCAGCCGCATATCGCGATTGGCACGGGCGCGCTTGCAGTTTCAGTCAACGCCTTTACCAACTTCGCCAGCCACGCCATCAAGGGGCACGTCTGGTGGCGATGTGCCGCAGTGTTCTCCGCACTTGGCGTCGTCGGCGCGCTCGCCGGCTCAAGCCTCGGCAAGGCGATGGACGGAGATCGACTGATCTTCCTGTTCGGCGTCCTGATGGTGATTGTGGCCGCGCTGATGCTAAGGCCGAGGAAGGCAGTTGCGGTCGAATGCCGTCCTGTCGACCTTCGGATGTGCCTTGCCACCGCAGCCGTCGCACTGGCTGCGGGCGCAGCGTCCGGCTTCTTCGGGATCGGCGGCGGCTTCCTGATCGTTCCAGGCCTGATGCTGGCGACAGGCATGCCGATGATCAACGCGATCGGGACCTCGCTTCTCTCCGTCGGGGTGTTCGGGCTGGCGACGGCCCTGAACTATGCCGCGTCGGGCCTTGTCGACTGGTGGCTCGCGATCGAGTTCATCGGGGGGGGCATTGCCGGCGGCGTGCTTGGCATGTTGCTCGCCACGCGTCTCAGCGCCTACAAGAATATCCTCAACCGGCTGTTTGCCGGGCTGATCTTCGTGGTCGCGGCCTACATCCTCTATCGGAACTGGGGGACGTCTATGACTGGTTGAGAGCAGCCAATCTCAAAGCGGCAACCCGGGCATCTGACAGGGGCGCTGGCGTCGAGTGGACGTCACTATGCAGGACACCGTCAAAAACGCCCTGATGCTGTTCGGTTCCGCGCCACAGACCGCCGCGGCCGAGGAAGCAGTACTGCCCAAAGAATACCCTCCGATCCTGAAGGCGATCGAACAGCAGGGACTGACAATCCTCGGAGAGATGAAGGTGCCAGGGGGGCTGAGAGCATTCGCCGCAAAGGCTGGCGCGCAACCGCTTGCACTCTACCTGACGCCGGATGGCGAGCATGTGGTCGTCGGCACACTTGTCGACGCCGCAGGACAAGACATGGCGGAGACCCAACTCAAGGAGATGGTTGAAGCGCCGATCTCGGAAGAAGGCTGGCAAGAGCTGGATCGATCCACATGGGTGAAGGACGGAAGCCCAGTCGCGCCAAGGATCGTCTACGTGTTTACCGACCCAAACTGTCCCTACTGCCTCCAGTTCTGGAGGGCGGCCAGACCATGGGTCGAAGCGGGCAAGGTGCAGTTGCGGCACGTCATGGTCGGCGTGATCAGACAGGATTCGTCTGCCAAGGCGGCTGCTATTCTTGAGGCCGAGTCTCCTGAGGAGGCGTTGGCCGAAAACGAACATAAGTACGAGGACGGCGGCATTGCCCCCTTGGAAGCGATCAGCCCCGCAACGGCAGAAAAGCTTGAGCACAATGCCACCTTGATGACCGGGCTTGGCTTTTCTGGCACCCCTGCGATCGTCTTCAAGAAAGCAGATGGTAGCATCGGGCGGATGGCTGGTCTGCCCCAGGATGCCGCACTCGAGATGATCTTGGGCTCGAGATAGCTTAAACCCGCTCTGCTCTTCCATGTCTGCAACGGGACCGAGAGCGGACTGACCGATTCCGACCCGAGAACAGAGTGTCCATACTATTTCCGTCTGGATCGAGAGTGCTGCAGGACGTCATTTAGCCGTGATGAAAATGCTTGGGCAGTTCGAAAACACTGCTGAAGACGCTGACCCCACGGAGGAAGTTGTTGTCGTCGCAACCGAGATCTTCCGGAGGACATAGCGAAAAGCGGTTAGCCGGAGCTGCAGACCGCATTGCTATTTCCCGAAGGGGCATCACGTTAACCGACAAGCGACAGGGCTTGCCAGATCGCATTCGGCCGTCGCGGCCAACGAAGTTGAAGTGGTGCGGACGACGGGGATCGAACCCGTATGACCGAAGTCGAGGGATTTTAAGTCCCTTGCGTCTACCAGTTTCGCCACGTCCGCCTGGCGGCTTTTTCAGCGGGTTGGATGAAAAAAGCAATAGCCGTTTCCAGGCAGGACGTATCGATTGCGAAACTTTGGGATGAATGCTGCTGGCGACCATCCGCTGCGCCGATGTATCAGGCACAGAAGCGCGCATCCACCCCTGTGCCTGGCTTCATCAGCAGGTCGTGGCCTGGCCGGCTGGCGTATTGCTCGTGCCGTTCAGCTGGCTTTGGGTCGAGGGTGCACCCGGCGCACAACGGGAATCATCCCGGCTGGACGACGAGTCGGGATTGGTGCCGCTTCCGGAGGAGCTGGAATCGGATCCCTTAGAGCCCGAGCCACTGCTGCCCGAATTGGAGTCGCCGGAGCTTGAGCTGCCGGTCGAGCCGCCCGAGTCGGAGCCCGAGCTGCTCTGGGCCATTGCCCCGGTCGCAAGTCCAAGCGATAACGTCGCTACTGTAAGCAGTTTCAGCATTGGGGTTTCCTCTCTATTCAACATGGCAGGACGCCACATGCGAAAAGAACCGCGTCAGCCGCTAAAGGGTTCCCGAAACCCTTTCCCATTACCTCGCTGATCATCCCCGACATGCGTCCCTCGCCGACGAACATCGGACCGCGGGAGCGCGCCGAAGCCGGAGTGCAGAAAGGCGCGGCCAATGCTGCCCGCGCCTTCCACCGATGACAGTTCCGGTTCAGTTTGCGAGCTTGCCGGCCAGCTTGGCGACATGCGCTCCCTGGAATCGTGCCCCGTCCAGTTCGACCTCCGAAGGCTGGCGCGAACCGTCGCCGTTGGTGATCGTGGACGCACCATAAGGCGATCCGCCCTTGACCTCCTCGGTCCCCATCTGACCGGCAAATGCATAAGGCAGCCCGACGACCGCCATGCCATGATGAAGGAACGTGGGGATGAAAGTCAGGATGGTGGATTCCTGGCCGCCGTGCTGGGTGGCCGACGAGGTGAAGACCGATCCTATCTTGCCGACGAGCCTGCCCTCCGCCCACATGCCACCGGTCTGATCCCAAAAGTTGCGCATCTGGGAAGCGACCGTGCCGAAGCGCGTGCCCGCACCGACGATGATGGCGTCATAGCCTGCAAGCTCATCGACGGTGGCGATGGGTGCCGCCTGGTCGAGCTTGTAATAGGAGGACCGTGCAACCTCTTCCGGCACCAGTTCCGGCACACGCTTGACCGTCACCTCGGCTCCGACCGACCTGGCGCCTTCGGCGACCGCGTAAGCCATCTTCTCGATGTGACCGTAGGCCGAATAATAAAGAACGAGTACCTTCGTCATGTTTTCTCCAGTGTCTCTTGCAAAGCTTCACCGCGGCGGCAAAGTCGCCCGCAATGTAGAGAGTTGCTTCCGTGGTGGTAGCCCCGGCCCGAAGCACGCACCGTTCAACATCCGGAGACGGTCCAATTGCCGTCCGGTTCCTCCTGGAGCGCATCGGGCGCCCGAGGATGAGCAGAGGATGAAAAGTGCTTCTGCGGCGCACCGTTTGGCCTTAGGAATGACGTCACGTCATGGAGGAATACCCTATGCCCACCGCCAACCCGCAACCGTCGATCGTCACAGCCGCCATGCTGGCAATCGGCGACGAACTTCTCTCCGGCCGCACCAAGGACAGGAATATCGGCCACCTTGCCGACCTGCTGACGCTTTCCGGCATCGACCTGAAGGAGGTCCGCATCGTGCCGGACGAGCAGGACGAGATCGCAAACGCACTCAACGCCTTGCGGTCGCGCTACGACTACGTCTTCACCTCGGGAGGGATCGGCCCTACCCATGACGACATCACGGCCGACGCTGTATCCAAGGCCTTCGGCGTGGCTTGCATCTATGATGCAGATGCAATGCGACTGCTTGCCGATATGTACGGACGCCGCAAGATGGAATTCACCGACGCCCGGAAGCGAATGGCCCGCATGCCCGAGGGATCGAAGCACATCCCCAACCCGGTTTCGACCGCGCCAGGCTTCATTATTGGCAATGTCTACGTCATGGCGGGCGTGCCGCAGGTTTTCCAGGCAATGCTGGACAATGTGCTGCCGACACTTCGATCGGGTGCGAAGATGCTGTCGCGGGCACTCCCCTGCCCCTACGGCGAAGGCGATATCGGCACCTTGCTGACGGCGGTCCAACAGGCACATCCGCAAACCAGCATAGGCTCCTATCCGAAATATGACGGGCAGCGCTTCTCCAACGAGATCGTTGTTCGCGCGCGTGACCCCGACGCCCTGGATGCGGCGGCGGAGGCCGTGGCCGAAATGATTGCCGGGCTGGAAAGGTCGGGCATCCCTCCCAATCCCACCGCGGATGCGTAATGCGGTCGGCCGGGAAGAGGAGCCTGCCTTGACCGGTGTCAAAGCACGGTGCAGGTTAATGTCCGATACAGCTGTCCCAAGGGACATTCAGGTATCCTGAGGAGGCATTGCCATGGCCTACAAGACTATCATTGCGGTTCTCGACACCCCGAAAAACGCCACGCAGATTACCGACTTCGGCATCGCGCTTGCCGAACAGTTCTCGGCTCATCTCATCGGCGTGCACGCGGAGACGCTGGCGGCCGTACCGCTGATCGCGCCCATGGAGATCCCCGATCCCGCCGCCGTGCAGGTTCTGCAGGAGGTGGCGCAAAAGGAAACCGCCGAGGTGGAGCGGATATTCAAGGAGCGAACGGCGCGCGAGGGCTTGTCCACCGAGTGCCGCAGTTTCATCACCTCGGCTGGCTACGGTTCCACATCCGTCATGGAGACCGCGCGCAGTTCCGACCTCATAGTGGCCAGCCAGAGCGATCCCCAACATTCCGATCATCGCGCGGATCTCGAGACGTTCCTGTTCGAAAG
>JAEYTV010000077.1 GCA_023433855.1 Pseudomonadota bacterium
GCACTATTTCTACAGTCAAATTGTTTCGCAATTTCCTTCGTATGCGACAGCGGCGCGGCGAAAAAACGACGGCCCCGCAGAGCCCGATGTCTGTCCTGCGCAAACCCGTGCCGCAGAGAGGCAGGGCCGGCCTTTCGCTAGAGCCTAGCATGCCGCATCTGGATACGAGCGCCCACAGGTGCGAAGGTGAGGAAGATCATGGATGATTTGACCCAAGAGACAGTACCGGCAGGCGCCGCAGGAAGACGCGTCCGTGGCGAACGGGGCGCGGCAGGCCGAAGGGCTGCGCGCTCCAGCAGCGGTCCCGGTCCGTCGCTTCCCTACATCACCAGAAAGATCAAGGTCTACGAGGTGCTCGACGAGGAGGGGCTTGCCCTCATCGAGCGCAACGCCGACACGATCCTCGAGGAGATCGGTATCGAGTTCCGCGACGACCAGGAGGCACTGGACCTCTGGAAGGCGGCCGGGGCTGATGTTCGGGGCCAGCGCGTGCATTTCCCGAAAGGGCTCTGCCGCGAACTTCTGAAGACGGCGCCGAGAGAATTCACCTGGCATGCGCGCAATCCGGAACGCAACGTACATATCGGGGGCAACGCCACGGTCTTCGCCCCTGTCTATGGACCGCCCTTCGTCCGAGACCTCGACGGCAACCGCCGCTATGCGACGATCGAGGATTTCCGCAATTTCGTGAAGCTCGCCTATATGGCGCCATCCATGCATTCGTCGGGAGGCACGGTCTGCGAGCCCGTCGATGTGCCGGTCAACAAGCGGCATCTCGACATGGTGTACAGCCACATCAAATATTCCGACAAACCCTTCATGGGTTCCGTGACCGCGCCCGAGCGCGCCGAAGATACGATCGCCATGGCGAAGATCGTGTTCGGCGATGAGTTCGTCGAGAACAACTGCGTTACCCTCAACCTCATCAACGCCAATTCACCGATGGTGTTCGACGAGACCATGGTGGGGGCACTCAAGGTTTACGCCCGCCACAACCAGGCAAGCGTCGTATCGCCCTTCATCCTGTCCGGAGCGATGAGCCCGGTGACGGTTGCGGGCACGCTTACGCAGATCCTTGCCGAGGTCCTGGCCGGCGCCTCCTTCACCCAGCTGATTCGCAAGGGTTCGCCGGTTCTGTTCGGGACCTTTGCCGCGTCGATCTCGATGCAGTCGGGAGCTCCTACCTTCGGTACGCCCGAACCGTCGCTCGTTTCCTACGGGGCGGCACAGCTTGCCAGGCGGCTCGGCCTGCCGTTCCGCACCGGCGGGTCGCTGTGCGGCTCGAAGGTACCGGACGCGCAGGCTGCCCACGAATCGGCCAACACCCTCAACACGACGCTGCTTGCCGGTACCAATTTCGTGCTGCATGCGGCCGGCTGGCTGGAGGGTGGATTGGTGTCCTCCTACGAGAAGTTCATGATCGACCAGGACCAGCTCGGCATGATGCAGAAGATGGCCGAAGGCATCGACCTGTCTGAGGAAGGGCAGGCCATGGACGCGATCCGCGAGGTCGGACCCGGCAGCCACTACCTCGGCTGCACTCACACACAGGCGCATTTCCAGACCGCCTTCTACCGCTCCGCGCTGATGGACAACAATTCCTTCGAGCAATGGGAGATCGAGGGCGAGAAGCGGATCGAGCAGCGGGCTAATGCGCTCTGCCGCTCTTGGCTCGATTCCTATGAGGCGCCGCCGCTCGATCCCGCCGTCGACGAGGCATTGCTGGCCTTCATCAGGGACCGCAAGGATTCCATGCCTGACGCCTTCACTTGAAGGGATCCCGGAACCGCCAGGGAGCAAGGCGGCGCAAGGCTGGTGGCCGATCATATCCAGGAGAGCGTCTGGCGACCGCATTACCGGTATGATGGGCAGCGCTGACGGGAGCGGCGTTCTTGGCAATCGTCGGACAGATCGCTGACAAACTTGCACCTTCCGGCATCCATGTTCGCGGGATTGTGGCTTTTGAAGCAGAGGAGGGGCCGTTGCTGGCAAGCGGCCTCCACGCGGCATCGGTTCTCCTGCTGGGAAATATCGGCGGCTCCGTCTGGCCGGCCTTTTCACGCTGGCGGGAAGGTTATTGCGGACCGGATCCACTCGATACGTGGTCGAAGCAGATGATCAGACCGGTTGCCGCGGACTTCGGGGCGACCGCCTATTTCCCGTCCGATCAGCCCTATCAGCCTTTCCAGCGATGGGCGATGCAGGCGGAGCCTCTTGCGCCCTCCGCACTCGGCATCCTCATCCATCCCCGTTACGGGCTTTGGCACGGCTATCGCGGCGCACTCGGTTTCCCGACCACCCTTGATCCGATACCCGCAGAACAGGATGGCGCGTCGACGCCTCCGCAGTGGATGGAGGAATGCGCGGCTGCCTGCCCGGTGGCGGCGGTTGGCAGCGACGGCTTCGACGTCGCCGCGTGCCGCCGATATATCGCATCCCAGGCGGGCCAAAGAACATGCATGTTGGACGGTTGCGCTGTCCGGAACTGCTACCCGGTCGGTGCAGAATACCGCTATCCGGCAGAACAGGTCCGTTTCCACATGGACGCCTTGTTCTGACTAGACATCGGCCTTCGGGTAGGCCCGCGCAAGTCCGCCAGATTTGATCAGGCCATCGCGGAATGCCGCGAAGGCAGCGTGCTGGCTGGATCTGGCGGCTTCCATCAACCGTACCTGCAGGCGCCCGGGTGCGGCATTGCCAATCCATTCGCCGCACCTTTCCAGCTTCAGCGAATTCAGGAAGCGGGCTTCCGAAGCCTCATCGAGATAAAGGTGCAATCCGTCAAGGAGGAGGTCGTCGGCGCTTGCGTTCTCCATCAAGAGCGAAAGCCAGCTCTGGCGCTCGGGAGAAAGCTCCGCGAGGCTTTCAGCCACTGTTTCGCGGGTTCCGATCGGCGATATGTTCGACATGTATTCTCTCCGGGAAAAGGTTCAGCCGCGTCGGCGGCGTCTTTCCCGACCCGAATCACCGCCCGACTGGCTCGCGGTCTTATTGCGGAGCGGGCCGATCCTGTCGACGATTTCCTCAACGGTGGGACGGGGCCCCGGCGTGTGCGCATCCAGTGCCCGGCGCATGGCGGCCAGATGATCGCAGGAGGTTCCGCAGCAGCCGCCGATGATCCTGGCACCGGCGTCGCGGGCCAGCCGGGCATATTCCGCCATCAGCGGCGGTGTACCGGAGTAATGGATCTCCGCACCTCGATATTCGGAAATGCCGCAATTTCCCTTGACGATGGTGATGGCATCCGGGTCGGCGTTCGTCATGTCCAGCAGGCTGGAAAGGATGTCGGAGGCACCGACGCCGCAATTGGCGCCAACCGCTACCGCCCCGCTCCCGATATCGGCGGCAACCGCATGGATATCCTTCGGGTCGAGGCCCATCATGGTCTTGCCGGCCGTGTCGAAGGAGCCCGTATAGGTGTAAGGCAGGCCAACCTTGACCGCAGCTTCCGCGGCTGCCCGGATCTCCTCCGGAGAGGACATCGTTTCAATCCAGGCAATGTCCGCGCCGCCCGCCTTCAGCCCCTCCATCTGTTCCGCAAAGGCGATTACTGCGTCCTCATAAGACAGCGCGCCGAGCGGAATCAGCAGTTCCCCCGTAGGGCCAACCGAACCGGCGACCACCACCTTCCGGGGCGCCTGGTCGGCGACGATCCTGGCGATCTCGGCCGCGCGTTTGTTGAGTTCATAGACCCGGTCCTCGGCTTTGTGCAGCTTCAGCCGGTGGCGGGTGCCTCCGAAGGAGTTCGTCAGGATGATGTCGGCGCCTGCTTCGACGAAGTCCCGGTGCAGCTTGGTGATCTTTCCCGGCGCCGTCTCGTTCCAGAGTTCCGGTGCCTCGCCGGCCTCCAGCCCCATCGCGAAGAGATTGGTACCCGTTGCCCCGTCGGCGAGGAGATAGCCCCTCTCGGCCAGCAGTTCGGTCAATGCATTGGTGGTCGGCATGGCGGCATCCTTCGGCTCTGCTGAAGCATATAAAGACATCTTTATATGTTTCAGGCGCGGCCAGCCAGCCTTTAAACGACAGTCGGGGCTCTTATTCCGCCGCTATTTTTGCCGTCTCGCAGGACGCGGGCGTCACCATGGCTGCAATGATCCTCTGCAGGTCCAGAGCGCCGAGCGGAACACCTGCTTCGTCGACCACCACCGCGCGCGTCTGGTTTGCCTGCGTCATCTGACGGGCGGCATCCTCGAGCGTGGCACTGGCGGAGAGCCGCATCCCGTCCGCAGCGCCATTCAGTGGTTGCATGAGGGTGCGGGTGCGAATGACACGACCGCGATTGACCTCCTTGACAAAGGCCGAGATGTAATCGTCGGCCGGTGAAAGGACGATCTCCTGGCCGGTGCCCTGTTGCACCACCTGTCCATCCCGCAGGATCGCGATCTGGTCTCCCAGACGCAAGGCTTCGTCCAAGTCGTGAGTGATAAAGACGACCGTCTTCTTCAACTCGGCCTGGAGGTTCAGAAGCACGGTCTGCATGTCCATCCGGATCAACGGGTCGAGCGCCGAATAGGCTTCATCCATCAGCAGGATGTCGGCATCATTCGTCAGAGCGCGCGCGAGGCCGACCCGCTGCTGCATGCCTCCCGAGAGCTGGTTCGGATAGTGCTTCTCGAAACCGCTCAATCCGACAC
>JAEYTV010000095.1 GCA_023433855.1 Pseudomonadota bacterium
ACCCAAGACGGTATAGGTGTAGCCGCGTCCGAAGAACCGGATCGGAACCTTCGTGGCAGTGTCCTCCACGTAGACGGCGGCAAGTGTATCTGGATCCCGTGTCAGCCGCATGGGATGATAGTAGGGCCCGATCTCAAATCCGTCAGAGGTGTCGAAGAGGTGGATCTGCTGTGGCGGGTGGAAGGTCGCCCGGGCGTTCTGGGCGCTCGGATCGTTTATGGCAAAGAAGCCCGGCACCATGGCGACGACATACATGGCGACAGTGACGAACAGCGCCGCCATGGCGAGCTTGTGGCGCTTGAAGGCCCACCAGATCAGCTGCCATTGCGAGGCGACGGCGGCCCGGTCCGGGCGGATGTTGGTGACGGCGATATCGGTCATGTCGTCCTCCTATTCGAGCCGGATACGAGGATCGACCAGCGCAAGCAGGATGTCGCTGATCAGCGAGCCGATCAGCGTGAGCGCGCAGATCAGCAGGACAAACGCGCCGGCCAGATACATGTCCTGCGCCATCAGCGACTGGAGGAGCAGCGGCGCGGCCGTCGGCAGGTTGAGGACGATCGCAACCACGACGGAGCCGGAAATCAGGTTCGGCAGCAGCCACGCGATCGTCGAGATGAACGGATTGAGCGCGATGCGGAGGGGATATTTGACCAGCAGCCGGAACTCCGACAGGCCCTTGGCGCGCGCCGTTGTGACATAGGGCTTCGGCAGTTCGTCCAGCATGTTGGCTCGCATCACCCGGATAAGACTCGCAGTCGAGGACACGGCGAGGATAGCGACCGGCAACCACAGATGCGCCAGCAGGTCGTACATCTTGCCAAGGCTCCAGGGAGCCGTTTCGTATTCTGGCGAGAACAGGCCGCCGACATCCGCCCCGAACTCAACTGCGGCGACATACATCAGCACCAGAGCCAGCAGGAAGGAGGGGATCGACAAGCCGAAAAAGGTGAAGGCCGTAAAGGTATAATCGCCGATCGAGTACTTCTTGACTGCCGAATAGACGCCGATCGGCAGGGCGATCGCCCAGGTGGCGATCAGGCTTACAAGCGCCAGCACCAGCGTCAGTGCCATCCGCTCCCAGATCAAGCCGGAGACCGGTTGCTGCCATTCGAACGAGATGCCGAAATCGCCGCGCGACGCGATTCCCCAGATCCACTTGAGGTACTGGACGAGCATGGGCTGGTCGAGGCCGAAACGTTCACGCAGCGCGGCTGCTGTATTCTGGTCGACCACCTCGTTGGAGGAGGCAAGGGTTGCGATATAGGTTGTGACAAAGTCGCCGGGCGGCAACTGGATCAGCACGAAGGCGAGGAAACTCACCGCAAACAGTGAGGGGATCATCCAGAGCAGTCGTTTGATGATGAATTTCAGCATGGAGCACTCGCATTACGCATCGCACGATGATCCGGCGCAAAGGATACTGTGCGGAGCCCGGGCGACTGACGGGACGAGGGCCGCCGCGATGGCGCGCGGCGGCACCGGCGAGACAAATCAGCTCGAGAATGTGAACTGCTGCGGCAAAGCGGGGCCCGGATTCGGCCAGGACCAACTGTCGGGCTGTTTTTCCGGGACATTGCGAAGATTGTTGCGGATCACGCCGAAACCACCGACGGCGAGGCAGATGCCGATCACCTCGAAGTCTTCCGCCGCCAGATCGAAGATCTGCTTCATGATGGCACCGCGCTTGTCGAGATCTGCCGTGGAGCGTGCATCGTCATAGAGCTTCATGCGCTTCTTCTGGTTTTCGGGCGGCTCCTCGCCGCTTGCACCGTTTGAGGTGTACCAGAGCGTCCACGGAATGGCGTAGCGGGAACCCTGCGGGTGGAAGGCAAAGTAATCGCGCGGATCAACCATGGGGGCGAGCCCGCCAGGGCCCGGCCAGACCTGGGCGTCATGGGCATTGTCGTCACCACGGGTGTAGTAAAGCGCGCGCTCGATGGTGTTGACCTTCATGTCGATGCCGATCTGCACCCAATGGGATTTCACCAGTTCCAGGTCGTCCACGAGGTCCGGATAGAGCGTCGGGATGACGTCGACTGCGAAGAAGACGGGTTGGCCGTCCGGCCGCAGGCGCATGCCATTGGCGTTCTTCTTATCGAGCCCCGCCTTGTCCAGCATGGCGTTTGCCTTGTCGGGGTCGAACTCGGTGAACTGCCGTGCCAGCTTCTCATGGTACCAGGGGTGGCCGGGGCGTGGTCCCGTCTGATAGGGCTCGCTCTGGCCGAAATAGACGATGTCGATGATCTCCTGGCGGTTTATGCCAAGCGAAAGCGCCTCGCGGACCGATTTGTCCGCGAAGATCTTGCGCAACTGCGGATCCTTGTGGGTCATGTTCAGGTAAAGCGAGCACTGCTGCGCTGCCGACGGTACCAGCGACAGAAGCCGATAGTCACCCTTTTGCATGTTCTGTGACAGCGTCGGCTTGTTTGCCAGGCTGTTGATGTGGCGCTCCTGGATGTCGACCTTGCCGGATATGACGTTGAGCATCAGCGATTCGACATCCTGCGAGATGCCGAAATTCAGCTCATCGATATAGGGAAGCTGATTGCCCTCGGTGTCGACCTGCCAGAAATAAGGGTTGCGGACCATGAGCACTCGGGTTGCGCCGCCGGAATAAGGCTCCTTGACGACCCAGGGATCAAGCGTCGGCTTTTCGACATTGGACCAGCGCGACGGGATTTCGATGTCGCCGCATTTGCTGCGGAAGAGTTCGGTCCAGCTGGCAGAGCCGCTCGCCTTCACCTCGGCATCGAGGTTGGGGTTGTACTTCGGCAGGAACTTGCTGCAGTAGTGCTTGGCGAACAGTGTCGGATGCTGCCCGAGGGGGGTCGCGAGGTTTTCGAGATAGAGCGCATTGGCCGCGGCAAAGGTGAAGCGGACCGTATAGTCGTCGATCTTCTCCACCGTCACCGGTTTGCCGGCGACGGAAATCTGAGCCGGTGCCGAACTGTAGAGATCCTTGTTCTTGACCACGTCCTCGATGGCGAAAACGACGTCATCTGCGGTGAAAGGGTGGCCGTCGGACCACTTGACGCCCTTCAACAGGTGGAAGGTGAACTGCGATGCATCGTCGTTGACATCCCACTTTTCGGCAAGGTTCGGAAGGACCTCCGTGAAATCCATGTTCCATCGAACCAGGCCCTGGTTCCCGACCATGCGAAGAATGCCATTATGGTCGGATGAACCTCGCAGCCCGCGGTTGAGCGTGCCGCCATAGGTGCCGATCTTCTCGAATGGAGTGACGACCATCGGGTTCTGAGGAAGCCGCTCTGCGAGTGGAGGAAGCTTTCCGTCTTTCACGAGAGCAGCGAGTTGGGGAGCTTCCTTGCCT
>JAEYTV010000114.1 GCA_023433855.1 Pseudomonadota bacterium
TTGCTTTTAAGTGGCTTCGTTGCAGGCGTCCCGCGAGTCTGGCGCAAGATTGCTGCAATAGAAGGTCGCGGTTCTTCAATCCCTGTGAAAAAAGGGCAGGGATAGTACGCCGATCAGGCGCGTAGGATCGGGAGGGTCGATATGCCTACACAGATGGTCCGCAAGCCTGTTAATCCGGATCAGCTTAACCTGCTTCAGCAGGTCTTCGACCAGACGTGCTCCGAGCATCAGATCGACAAGGGGAGCCCGGACGCGGAGGCGCTCGCGCTCATTCTGGTGAACTCGCTGCAGAAGGGCTCTGACGACAAGGACAAATTGAAGGCCCTTGCCGAAGCGCTTGCAAAAAGCCGCTGAGGTTGCAAGGAACCTATCCGGCCTTTGACAGTTGACCGCGGTCTCGATCAACTCAGCAGGAGGCCTCCATGGCAGATCCCGTCAGCAATCTGAAAACCCCCCTCAAACCGGAAACATCGTCTGCAGGCCAGGAAGCTGGCGGCAACTTCGGCGCGGAGATTTCAAGCCTGCGCACGGAAATTGCCAATCTCCGCGAACTGCTGGCCGAGAAAACGGGGAGGATAGCCGAACGCGCCGGCGAGGCCGCAAGCTACGTGCAGAGTGAAGCAACATCCGTCGCCGGCACGATCCGCGAACATCCTGCCGCCACGACGACATTGTTCACCGTGATTGGCGCGATTGGGTTCGCCATCGGTTATGTCGTTGCAACGGCATCGGCTGAGAGCAAGCAGGCCTGGTACCGCCGCTATCTCAACGATCGGTTCTGAGCGGAATCTCCGGAATGTCGGGATTCTGGCTGATGTCGACCCAGGTGGCGCCGGTCAGATCTGCCATGCGGTGTGGGTTGATGCGCACCGCCGCGTTTATGGCGCCAGCGGCTGGAATCACTTCGCAGAATTTCTGCAGCGATACATCGCAGTAAACCGGGAGCGGCTCGCGCAGGCCGAACGGGCAAACCCCGCCAACGGGGTGGCTGGTAACGGCGACGACCTCATCGCCCCCTAGCATCCGAGGCTTGATGTTAAAGCGCTCCCGGAACTTGCGGTTGTCGAGCCGGCTTGTGCCGGACATCACAATCAGAACGACGATATCGCCGGCCCGCACGCAGATCGTCTTGGCGATCTGGTCTGGCGTCACGGCATGCGCCTCGGCGGCCAGCACGACCGTCGCGGAGCTCGCCTCGGTGATGATTACCTCGAGGTCGGGGGCTTCGGCTGCGAAGAAGGCGCGAACGGACTGCAGGCTCATGGCGAGGAGAATGCCCCAGCAGGAACATCCCTGCAAGTAGGGTGGAGCCATGCATTAATTGCACTGCTGCACTGCAAAATTCTGGCTGTTTTTTGATCTTCACTCGTGTATAACAAAAACATCGAAGGACGCACTCCTCCTCCCAGCGTCCCCGATGGGACCAACAACACCTCCTCCTCCCAGTTGTTGGTCAGTTTCAGAAGCCCGGCGCACCTCCTCCCGCGCCGGGCTTTCTGTTTCCTGCCTTCCGTGACCATGCGGCAACTTTCATCCATCTCGCGCGCGTCTTGACGACATTATGGTCTGACATTAAATCCCGAACGTCGATATTTGTTTGATAGCCACACGCACGCGGCCCATTTCCGTGTGCCGCGATGACCCTTCTGCAAATACGCATTCATCTCCCAGGCAGAGGCATGGCACAGTCCCCTGCAATAGAAAGGCATCGTTTATGGCAACCGGTACAGTCAAGTGGTTCAATACGACCAAGGGCTATGGCTTCATCACTCCCGATGACGGCGACAAGGACGTCTTCGTCCACATCTCGGCTGTCGAACGCGCAGGTCTGCGCGAACTCAAGGATGGTCAGAAGGTCTCTTTCGAACTGGTGACCGACCGTCGGTCCGGCAAGGTCTCGGCAGACAATCTGCAGGCGTCCTGATTCTCGGTTGGCTGCAACCTGAACATCTGAAGGCCGGCTTGTCCGGCCTTTTGCTTTGCGCGGCATCGACCTTGCTCTTGTAAATGCAAACGATGGCCCCCATCTACACGTCAACAGCGTTTCCGGCGCAGCGCTTGGCGGGGCAAAGCCCGGCAGCCATGCAGCTTGGTGCAAATACGGGAAACCGTGCCATCTCACGTCAGGTAGCCGTCTCCGCGTGTTTACGGAATGTTTACCTAGCTGAGAGATGATGAACGCTAGAGCCGCGGTGATCTTGCGAGATCCGAAGCGGCCGCGTCGGAAACGCTTGCCCCGTTTGAGTGACCACGGATGTACTGGCACGACGAACAAGGGGCGTGGAAAGGTCGGGCTTGCCCGGCCTTTTTGTTTTCTGGCGAGGGTTTGGAACCCTCGCCATCATGAGACCCTCCTGGATCCTGTCTGGAGGCTCCGCCAAGCCTTTGAGATCCAGGAGGTCCGCTGCCCGGTCATGTCGGAAGTGGGAATCTCAGGCCGCCAGCGCCGCGATGATCCGCGCCCATGACCGTATTCCCTTATGGAACGACTGAAGTTCGTATTTCTCGTTCGGCGAATGGATGCGGTCGTCCACGAGGCCGAATCCGACGAGAAGGGAATCCATCCCGAGCATGGTCTGAAAGTCACCCACGATCGGGATCGATCCTCCCATTCCGATAACCACGGCCGGATTCGGCCACTCGTCGGACAAGGCAGCCTTTGCCTTGGTGAGGACAGGTGAATCATAGCTCAGCTGGATCGCCGGCGAGCCGCCGTGTTCATGAAAATCGACCGAACAATCGGCCGGAATCTTGGAACGAACATAGGAGCGGAAAGCCTCGCGGACCTTTGCTGGATCCTGCTGGCCGACCAGCCGGAATGAGACCTTCGCCGAGGCCTGTGCCGCAATGACCGTCTTGAAGCCCTCCCCGGTATATCCGCCCCATATGCCGTTCACCTCCGCGGTCGGACGCGCCCAGGTAAGTTCCAGAACCGAACGGCCCTTTTCGCCGGAAGGGACAGAGAGGCCGACCTCACCGAGGAAGGACTCTGCGTCCCGTCCGAGCTTCTCCCAGCCGGCCTTGATATTGGATGGCGTTTCTTCCACCCCGTCGTAAAAACCCGGGAGCGTCACCTTGCCCGACTCGTCATGCAGCCCGGAAAGGATGTCGGTCAGGATATGGATTGGATTGGCGGCGGCGCCTCCGAAAAGGCCCGAATGCAGGTCACGGTCTGCCGCCTTCACGGTAAGCTCTTCGCCGACCATACCGCGAAGCGTAGCGGCGATTGCCGGAGTGTCACGATCCCACATGCTTGTATCGCAGACGAGTGCATAATCGGCCTTCAGCTCAGCGGCATGTGATTCCAGGAAGGGCTTGAGCGAAGGCGATCCGGACTCCTCTTCACCTTCGAACAGAACCGTGACCCCGACCGGCAGTTGACCATGCGTATCCTTGTAGGCCCGGCAGGCTTCGAGGAACGTGAGAAGCTGACCCTTGTCGTCGGCTGTCCCGCGACCGGTGATGACCTCGCGGCCATTACCGACATCCTTGATCTTCGGATCGAACGGGTCGTCTTCCCAGAGTTCGATCGGGTCAACGGGCTGCACGTCGTAGTGCCCGTAGAAGAGCACGTGCGGTGCTGTGGTGCTGGCGCCGGCGTGGTGACCCACGACCATCGGATGTCCGGCAGTATCACGAACAGAGGCCTCGAAGCCCATACCTTGCAATTCTGACACCAGCCATTCCGCGGCCTCGCGGCAGTCGGCTTTGAAGACAGGATCAGTGGAGACCGAGCGGATCCGGACGAGCTGGAAAAGGCGGTCGAGGCTTGCCGGAAGATTGGCGTCGGCGCGATCGAGAACAGCGGAAAGGTCGGTCATCTGAGGGTCCTACTCTAGGGTGCGGAGACAGCGAGTGGTTGGGGCAGAAATGTCAGCCATGGGGGAATGTTTTGGTGTAGCAAGTTCTGCCGGGTTGAGACAATGCCGAAGCGGAACCGAGGCCCACATGAGCCGGC
The DNA here is from genome assembly GCA_023433855.1 of Pseudomonadota bacterium. Lineage (GTDB taxonomy): Bacteria > Pseudomonadota > Alphaproteobacteria > Rhizobiales > Rhizobiaceae > Neorhizobium. The sequence continues at coordinate 3,959 of JAEYTV010000114.1, forward strand.
TTGTGTCCATTCGGGGCCAAACGCGCCGGCCTGGATCAGGGTGGCGAAGCTCCACGGTAACACGCCCGCCCGGGATCCCCCAGATCGGTTCTGGAATTAGCCGCAACCAGGGCAGTACGGTGGATATCGCTGGTCGCTGTGTGGGGCAAGTCCGCCCGCATGACGATGGGGAAGAGATCTCCGGACGGCATTTCTGCCGCAGGCGCGGTGGATGCGGACGAGTCAGAACTTGCGGGCAGTCTCGACAATCATCCGCATGTATTCGACCATCAGCTCCCGCTCGAAACGCTTGAAGCCGGAAAACAGGTCCGCATCCGCCGCCGATGCTGCCTCGAGCGCTTCCGCTTCCAGGTTGCGTCCGAGTTCGGTCAGCCGAATGATCTGGGCGCGACGGTCGTTGGGATGAGGAGAGCGATGGATGAGGCCGTCGCGTTCCATTCGGGAGAGCGTATTGGCAAGCGTCGCCTGTTCCACCTCCAGGCGATCAAGGAGCTCCCTCTGGGTGAGGCTATCCTCCTGCCAGAGTTCCAGAAGAACCGGAAACTGGCCTGGAGAAAACCCGAGTGCCGCGGAGCGCCTCTGCAGGGAACGAGCGAACCCCCTGGCGACTTGTCCAGCAAGATAGGTCGCGGAATGCGAGCGGTCGAATGCCATGGCTCGGTCTCCATTCCTCAGGCTCGCCTCTGCGGAGCCCCTGAGCACAGTCACTATCGCAGACCATGCTTTCTCCAAGCCTGCGCGAATTCGCCTGAACCGAGAAGGCTGTGTATGGCGCAAAATAAAACCGCCATGGCCGGGAGGGACAGCCATGGCGGTCGATAGAAGGGCAAAGACCCGGAGAGGGGGGATAGGTCTTTGCCCGGTCTGGTGCGGCGGGGGACAAGCCGACTTCCAGACTGCGGCGTGATCAATCGCCGGTGGCACTGAAATGTGCTGTGAAACGGGGCTTTTCAAGGGAAACGCATATTACAAATCGGTAACGTTACGGTGAGGCCGGACGGGGGCGGCAGATCAAGTTTTCGTGGACGTATCAGGAGCCCCACGCTATTGCTGTGCGCCATGAAAAAAGGCGATCACCTCTTCCTAGTCGACGGTTCGGGCTTCATCTTCCGGGCGTTCCACGCGCTGCCACCCTTGACTCGCAAATCGGATGGTCTGCCGGTCGGCGCCGTCTCCGGCTTTTGCAACATGCTGTGGAAGCTGCTGACCGACGCCCGTGACACGTCGGTCGGAGTGACGCCTACCCACTTCGCCGTGATCTTCGACTATTCCGCGCGCACCTTCCGCAAAGACCTCTACGATGCCTATAAGGCGAACCGTTCCGAGCCGCCCGAGGATCTGGTTCCTCAGTTTGGGCTGATCCGCGAAGCGACGCGCGCCTTCAACCTTCCCTGCATCGAAACGGAAGGCTTCGAAGCCGACGACATCCTTGCTACATACGCAAGGCAGGCAGAGGCCATTGGTGCCGATGTCACCATCATCTCCTCCGACAAGGACTTGATGCAACTCGTGACGCCGAACGTCCACATGTATGACAGCATGAAGGACAAACAGATCGGCATTCCTGAGGTGATCGAGAAATGGGGTGTGCCGCCCGAAAAGATGATCGACCTGCAGGCGATGGTGGGAGATTCGATCGATAACGTTCCCGGCATTCCGGGCATCGGGCCAAAGACGGCGGCCCAGCTTCTCGATGAGTTCGGAGATCTTGATTCGCTGCTCGCCCGCGCCGGCGAGATCAAGCAGGTCAAGCGGCGGGAAAACATTATCGCGAATGCCGATCTTGCCCGATTGTCCCGCCGTCTGGTCCGACTGAGGACCGATGTGCCGCTCGACCTGCCGCTCGACGCCCTCGTGCTCGAGCCACAGGATGGTCCGAAACTGATCGGCTTCCTGAAGACCATGGAGTTCGGCACCCTGACGCGGCGCGTCGCCGATGCGTGCGGCTGCGATGCCGGCGCGATTGAACCTGCTGCCGTAAAGGTGGAGTGGGGACCTGCGGCGCGTGGACCGGACCTCGACATGGGAACCGCGACTGGAACGGCGCCGGCACAAGACAAGCCATTGGCCGGAGATGCCTACGGCGCCACCTCGCCCGGCAGTCTGGCCGACGCAAGGGCCGGCGTCTTTTCCACGGCGAAGATCGACAAGAGTTGCTATGTCACCATCCGCGATGTCGAGGAACTCGACGACTGGATACGCGGCGCACGGGAGACCGGTGTGGTGGCATTCGGGGCCGAAGGCACGTCGATCGACCCTATGCTTGCCGAATTGACTGGCATAGCTTTGGCCTTGGCCGACAACACCCACAGCCCCTCCGGGCTCGAAATCCGCGCAGCCTACATACCCTTTGGCCACAAGACCGGCAGCAATGATCTTTTGGGTGATGGTCTCGCCGACAACCAGCTTTCGTTCCCTGAAGTCATGGAACGCCTGAAACCGCTCCTGCAAGACGATAGCGTCCTGAAGGTCGGACACAACCTGAAGTTCTCCTATCTGCTCATGAAGAGAAACGGCGTGGAACTCGTCAGCTATGACGACGTCATGCTGATGTCCTATGTTCTCGAGGCCGGCAAGGGCGGCCACGGGCTGGACTCCCTGTCGGACCGGTGGCTCGGGCATATGCCGATGGCCTTCAAGGATGTCGTCGGCACGGGTAAGTCCGGAACCAGCTTTGACCTCGTGGATATCGAGAAGGCTGCCGTCTACAGCGCGGAGAGGGCGGACCTGACGATGAGGTTGGCGCTAGTCCTTAAGCCGAGATTGGTGGCGGAGGGCCTGACGCGGGTCTATGAACGGCTGGAGCGACCGATGGTCTCGACGCTCGCCAGGATGGAGGAGCTGGGCATTACCGTCGATCGGCAGATCCTGTCGCGCCTTTCTGGAGAACTGGCTCAGAAGGCCGCTGCCATCGAAGACGAAATCTACCAGATCGCCGGTGAACGGTTCACGATCGGGTCTCCGAAACAGCTTGGCGACATCCTGTTCGGCAAGATGGGGCTGCCTGGGGGCGCAAAGACCAAGACGGGCCAATGGTCCACCTCGGCGCAGGTCCTCGAGGACCTTGCCGCGGCGGGACACGAGTTTCCCCGCAAGATTGTCGACTGGCGTCAGCTGACCAAGCTGAAGTCGACCTACACTGACGCGCTGCCGGGTTACATCCACCCGGACACGAAGCGCGTCCACACGTCCTACTCGCTTGCGTCGACGACCACTGGCCGCTTGTCTTCAGTCGAGCCCAACCTCCAGAACATTCCGATCCGCACTGCCGAGGGCCGCAAGATACGGACGGCCTTCATCACCACCCCCGGCTACAAGCTGGTTTCGGCCGACTACAGCCAGATCGAACTGCGGGTCCTTGCGCATGTGGCCGACATTCCCCAGTTGCGCCAGGCCTTTGCCGAAGGGATCGACATCCACGCGATGACCGCATCGGAAATGTTCGGCGTACCGGTTGAAGGTATGGCGAGCGAAGTGCGCCGCCGCGCCAAGGCGATCAATTTCGGTATCATCTACGGCATTTCGGCCTTCGGCCTCGCCAATCAGCTCGGTATCGAGCGCTCGGAGGCAGGCGACTACATCAAGAGGTATTTCGAACGATTCCCGGGCATTCGGGACTACATGGAGAGCACCAAGAACTTCGCGCGTGAAAACGGCTATGTGGAGACGATCTTTGGTCGCCGCGCCTATTACCCGGAAATCAGGTCGTCCAACCCGTCCGTTCGGGCGTTCAATGAAAGAGCTTCCATCAACGCGCCCATCCAGGGATCGGCAGCCGACATCATCCGCCGCGCGATGATCAAGATGGAACCAGCGCTCGCATCGGCCGGGCTCAACGGCAGCGCGCGAATGCTGCTCCAGGTGCATGACGAGCTGATCTTCGAGGTGGAGGAAGCCGGTTTAGATCGGACGATGCCCGTGATCGTCTCCACCATGGAACAGGCCGCCATGCCTGCGATTGCGATGAAGGTGCCGCTCAAGGTCGATGCGCGCGCCGCCGATAATTGGGATGAGGCTCACTGAGCTCCGGTCAGCCCGACAAACGGGTATGGGGATAAAGAGACTGAAGCGCGGTGGACAGCAGTTCCTCGGCGTAGGCGCAAGCAGAGAGCCTGGCATCGGGAGCCATTGCTACCTCGTCGCAACGCTGGCGGACGGTATCAAGAATGAGCTCGGCGATTCCCCGCGCATGCTCGACATCCGCTTGCTCCGACGTGTCCATCGCCAGTGCCAGCGCAGTCATCGAGACGATTTCCAGCACCACCACCCGTGCTTCAAGATCCGCCTTTGCCGCTCCGCCTTGTCCGCCATGGTGCGGATCGGGTTCATCCATGTTGGCTCCTTCCGTATATTAGGAAGGTGAAATAGAGCTCGGAGCAATACTTTAAAGTGCAGCCCGGGCAGGTTCTCGCGTCAATTCCGGGCCGTTACCCGTTGCAAGACCGCATTGACCATCGCCTTGCCTCCCGCCTCGACAGAACCGCTGTTGTCGATCGTCACGACATCGTAGTCGCCTTCGACGCCGACTCGGCTTCGCTCCAGCCGCCGTCGGATTTCCTCCCTCGTCTCCCGACCCCGCGCCTCCAGCCGCAGAGCGAGAACATCCCGGCTCGCCGTGACGTTGATTACCACCAGCCGCGGATAGACGGACTTGAACTGCGCGAGCGCTGAGCGGGATCCGTTGGCCACGAGCACCTGACCATTCGCAACCATCTCGATGGTTTCACCAGGAATGCCATAGCGCAAGCCGTGAGCCTGCCAGGAGACGGCAAGCCTGCCGTTTCGTTCGAGCGCCTCGAAATCCTCGACCGACACGCCCCGGTGATCCTCTCCGCCGGCTGTGGCATCTCGGGTGATCACACGCCGAACGAAGACGATATCGTCGCGCCTTGCAAGAAAGGCGGCTGCGTGCGCCATCAGCGTATCCTTGCCGGCACCGCTCGGTCCCACGACCACGATCATGCAGCCGCCCCTGCTGGTATTGGTCTTCGTGCCGCCGATGCCCCTCAAGCCACGCGGCGTCCTTCGCGCCAGACTGCACGGGTCACCGGGACCCCTTGATGCCTGTGGACACGCACGAGGTCTGCGCGGAGACCTGCTTCGATCCTGCCGCGGTCGTCGAGGCCGACCGTCCGGGCCGGTGTCGCGGTAACCATTGCGATAGCTTTCCACAAGGGGACGCCGCGTTCATCGTCCGCGAGCACAAAAGGCGCGTGCAGAAGGCTGAAGGGGACGTAATCGGACGACAATACGTCAAGCACGCCCATGGCGGCCAGATCACGGGCGGCGATGTTGCCCGAATGCGACTTTCCCCGAACGACGTTCGGCGCACCCATCAGCACGCTCATGCCGGCTTCGTGGGACGCCTTTGCCGCCTCGAAGCTGGTGGGGAATTCCGCCAGCCTCACGCCATCGCTGATCGCCTCTTCCACATGATCGAGAGTCGCATCGTCATGGCTTGCGATCGTGATGCCACGCTCAGTGCAGAGCTTGGAGATCGCAAGGCGGTGACGCCGGGAATTGCGGGCGGAATCGGCTTGTCGCTTGGCAACGAATGCGGCGAAAGCCTCATCGCTCAACCCGCGTCTCGTTTTGTAGTAGAAGATGTACTGGTCCATTGTCTGGAACTGACGTTGTCCGGGCGCGTGATCCATAAGGGACACCAGCCGGACATGGGGATCGTGCTCGAAATCGGCGAAGTGGTCCATGACGTTCGCGGCGGACACTTCACAGCGCAGGTGGATGAAATGGTCCGAGCGCAGACGCTGCTCCCGGGTCGCCGTCTCGATCGCATCGGCCATTTCCCGCATTTCACCCTTCTCGAAGCCCACGTCGTCCTCCGAACCCATCCGAAGACAATCGAAGACCGTCGTGATGCCGGATGTGGCGACCTGCGCGTCATGTGCCTGGATGGCTGCTATGGTGTTCCAGCGCAGGCCCGGCCGTGGAGAATAGTGC
>JAEYTV010000141.1 GCA_023433855.1 Pseudomonadota bacterium
TCGATCTTGATGACGTCGGCGCCCAGATCGGCAAAAATCTGGCTGGCCCAGGGTCCCGCCATGATGCGACTGAGATCGAGCACGCGAATATGGGACAGAGGAGACCGCTTCATGCGGCCGCCTCGTCGCCGGGCAGGGTGGCGAGTGACGAGGGACGGGCGGCGAACGTCCCGTACCATGCGGCCAGTGCAGGATGGGCGCTGCGCCAGTCGCGGTCGGAGAACCGGAAGTCGAGGTAGCCCAGCCCGCAGCCAATGGCTATGTGGCCTATGCCAAACGAGCTCTTATCGAGATCGGGTGCCTCAGGTTCTAAAGCAGCCAGGGCGGCGGCCACTTTCTGTTCAAACCCCGCGAGATAAGTGGGGGACGGCGCACCGTCAGGCCGTCCGACCTCGTTGCGCAGCAGGAGCAGCACATCGAGCAGCCCGTCCCCCAACGCCTGTCGCCTCAGCGCGACAAGGCGATCCGCGGGATCGGTGGGAAAAAGACGCGGGCCATTGTGCAGCCCGTCAAGGTATTCGCAAATGACGGCGGAGTCATAAATCACGCCCTGATCCGCCGTCAACAGAACGGGTATCTTGCCGAGGGGGTTATGCCGCAGGATTTCCGGATTGACCTTGGCCATCGATGCAACGGCTCTGATAAATTCGACACGCCCAGCCAAGCCCGCCTCGTGAAGCACGATCATGACTTTGCGGACAAACGGAGATCGTGGCGACCATAGAAGCTGCAAAACTCCCCCTCCTCAATAAACTAAAAGACTAGTGATATGACCTTTTAGCAAGCCGCCAAATGATGGTCAACGGTAATGATCGGCTCGATCGGTGCAATACGTGACGGAAACCTGTCTCCCGGTTAGTTGCTCGCAGGCCTTTATCTGATCAGCACCCCGGCGGAAGGGCGTTCGTGGACTGTTGGTTCGAACCAGTCGCCACCCGTCAGGGGAGGCCCTATACCAGAGATGTCCTCGATCCAATTCGTTTGACACCAGCAATGAAGCGGGAGAGTATCGCCTCGGGCCATTTATCAAATATAATATATCGTCTGCGAGTAGCACCGTGACCAATGCCTATGTTCTCGCTCTGCTCGCATACGCGGCCTTTTCCTTTACCGACGCGTCCGTTAAAGGTGCGGGCGCCCACCTTACGATTTTCGAAATCGCCTTTATAGTCAATGCTTTTGCGGGGCTCGCGCTGTTGATCACGCGCCACCCGAACGAAAAATGGCGCGAGTTCTGGCGCACCCCCTACCCGCTCGCCGTCCACGGACGAGCCATCTGCGGCGTCGTGGCGAGCCTCTGCGGGGTCTACGCCTTCACCACCATTCCCTTGGCTCACGCCTATGCCCTGGTGTTTCTGTCGCCGCTGTTCGTCACGATCATGTCCGCCGTGGTGCTCAGGGAGTATGTCGGAATCTGGCGCTGGACCGCTGTCGTCGTCGGCTTTGCCGGCGTCCTTCTCGTGGTTAAGCCGGGGTACCTCCCGTTTCAGCTCGGGCATCTTGCGGCCATCGGAACCGGATTAGGCACCGGCACCGCGATCATCATCCTCCGCCGGGTCGGCGGAAAGGTGAAGACCACCAGCATGCTTGGCACCCTGATCCTCTACCTCCTGGGCATCAACGCCGTAGCCATGACGTTGAGAGGGGTAACCATTCCGACGCTGCATGAACTAGCGCTGCTGGCCCTTGCGGGTGTCTGCTATGGCTTAGGGCAATGGGCGTTCGTCCTCGCGGCACGCCACGGACATGCCAATCAGATCGCGCCGATGCATTATTCCCAACTGGCCTGGGCCGTGGTTTTCGGCGTCCTCTTCTTTGGGGAGTATCCGGATGCGCTGGCGCTTGTCGGAATGATCGTCATCGCGGCAGCCGGCCTCCTGACGATCGTCCGCGAAAGATTGCGGGGCCTGAAGAGTGCAAGCTCCGGATCAGCGGTAGTTGGAATTCCGACTACTGCGGATGAAAGCTGATCCCTCATCGGATCAGGGGATTGCCAAGGTCAATATCTGATATATCATGTATTAGAGACGGTCGGGGATGTGGTGTGGGAAGACAATGAAGCCGATCTTCGGAGTTGTGGCGGACGACCTGACCGGCGGAATGGAAACCGCAGCAATGTTGGTGGCGCATGGGATCAATTGCGCCTTTGTAACAGACCCGGATGCGCCGAGCGACATCGATCAGGCCGAAGCCATCGTCATCGCACAGAAAACCCGGGTCATTCCCGCCGATGAAGCTGTATCGCGAACCGAGCGCGCGGCCCGGGCACTGATGGCGCGGGGCACGCGCCAGATCTTCTTCAAATACTGCGCCACCTTCGATTCCACGGACAAGGGCAATATAGGTCCTGTCTCCGACATGCTGCTCTCCATTACCGGAGCGCCCTACACCGTCTTCTGCCCTGCCTCGCCGACGCTCAAGCGCACCGTCTACAACGGGCACCTATTCCTCGCAACACAGCTGATTTCCGAATCTCCCAAGCGGGATGATCCACTGACGCCCATGACCGATCCCGACCTCGTCCGCGTGCTGCAGCGGCAGACACAGCATAGGGTCGGGCTGCTTGCGCATTCCGCTATCAGCGCCGGAGGTGCGGCGTTGCGCCAGGCGGTTGCCGACCAGGCCGCCGCGGGAGTCACCTATTTCATCGCTGATACGATCTATGACCGCGACCTCGATATGATCGCCGCCCTGACGACGGACTGGCCCGTGATGACTGGCAATGCCACCATCGTGCAGCACTATCCTGCGCTGTGGCGGGAACGCGGCCTGTTGCCGAGCGGACGATACCAGCGCAGCCTGTTCCCCGTTTCGGGCCCGGGCGTGGTGCTTTCGGGCAGCTGCGCCGAGCGCACGCTCGAGCAACTTGCAGATTTCGAGAGATATCATCCCGTTCTGCGGATGGACATGACAGCCGTCGAGGGCCCCGAGGCAGCAATCCAGGCTGCGATGGCTTGGGCACTGCCGAGACTGGAGACCGGCCCTGTCGGCATTTCGACATCCGCCGCCCCCGAGGCGGTTGCTGCGGCGCAAGCCCGCTACGGTCGCGAGGGCGCCGCCGCGCTTGCCGAAAAGATCCTGGGCAACCTTGCCGTCGCGCTCCATCGAGCCGGCGTACGGCGCTTTGTCGTCGCCGGCGGCGAGACGTCGGGGTCGGTTGTGGAACATCTCGGCATTCGACGCCTCAATGTCGGTCCGTATGGTGGGCCCGGCATAGGGACCGCGACGACCGAAGATGCCGACCCGGTCGCGTTATGCCTGAAGTCAGGCAAGCTCGGTCCCGTCGACCTCTTCATCCGGGCGCTCGCTGCGATGGAAAATCCGGAGAGCGAGACGACATGAGCGAAGCCGAATTGCGCGCAACCATGCTAGATGTGGTCGCAAAGCTCGAACAAAAAGGTTTCAACCACGGTTCGTCGGGCAATGTCAGCTGCCGGCTGGGAGAGGACATGCTGGTCACCCCGACGGGCGGAAACAGCGCCAACATGACGGCGGAGCGGCTGGTGCGGCTCGACCGTGAGGGCGAAACTGTGGGTGACGGCATTCCTTCGAGCGAGTGGCACATGCACCAGGCGATCCTCCACGCCTATCCGTATGTGCAGGCGGTCATCCATACCCATGCGGATTGCTGCGTGGCTCTGTCCTGCCTGGCAAAACCCATTCCGGCGTTTCACTACATGATTGCCAGCTTCGGCGGCAATGACGTGCCCTGCGCCCCCTATGCGACCTTCGGGACGCGGGCGCTCGCAGCCGGCGCCGTGGCAGCGCTGAAAGACCGCAAGGCCTGCCTCTTGGCCAATCACGGCATGATCGTTGCCGCAGGCAGCCTTCAGTCTGCTTTCGATCTCACAGTGAAACTGGAGACGTTGGCCCGCCAATACCTACTCGCATGCCAGGCCGGCACGCCGGCCCTCATTCCGGATGATGAGATCGAGCGGGTCCTCGAGCGTTACAAATACTATGGCCGCAGGCGGCTGCCGGGCTGACGAAGAGAGCGTTCATGGAGATCACTGGCAAATCGAAGATCATGTTCGTGCTAGCCGATCCTGTGGACCATGTTCGTGCCAGTGCTGTGCTCAACGCCTATTTCGCCGGGATCGGCGAAGATCTCGCAACGTCTCCACTGCATGTAAGGCCCGATGGGCTCCCGGCGGTCGTTGCCGCAATCCGCCTCATGGGCAATGTGGTCGGTTTTGGCGTCACAATCCCGCACAAGATCGCGATCATTCCTCATCTCGACGAGATAACGTCTGGCGCTCGGCTGATAGGAGCCGTGAACTTCGTCAAGCGAACCGCCGATGGCCTGTTGATCGGCGACAATCTTGACGCGCCGGGCTTCATGGGAGCGCTGAGCTGCCATGGATGCACGGTGTCGGGCAGACGGGTGCTGCAAATCGGTGCCGGCGGCGCGGGGCGTGCAACGGCGGTAGCCATCGCCCAGGCTGGCGCGTCGGAACTGTGGATTTCGAATCGCGACGAGGCCAAGGCCGAGGGCTTGGTGACCATGCTCACGTCGCATTATCCGGAAACCAGGTTCAGGTCGGGCAGCGCAGCGGCCGAAACCTTCGATCTGGTGGTGAACGCGACGTCCCTGGGCATGAAGGCCAACGATCCGCTACCGGTGGAAATCGGCGGGATCGGCGGCTCCACCGTCATCTGTGACATTATCGTCAATCCGGCCGTGACCCGGCTGATGAGGGTGGCTGAAGGCCTTGGTGCGCGAACAATCGGCGGAAAAGCAATGCTGGACGAGCAAATGGCCCTTGTAGCCGATTTCGTTCGGCGGTAGCCAATGATATATCAAATATGATATTTGGAACCGGGATAAATAAGGCGTGAGATCGACGGGGTATCGATGCTCCTCGCCCTGAGCCAAGCCAAACAAGAAAAGCGGGAACAGGCCTCAGTGAGTATGGCAATGAACAAAGCACAGACCGCCGGCGCGTCCATCCAGATCAGCCGGCTGGAAAAACGCTTCGGCAATGTATTCGCGGTGAATGGTGTCGATATCGATATCGCCGCCGGCGAGTTTCTCGCGCTGCTCGGGCCAAGCGGTTCCGGCAAGACCACCATTCTGATGAGTGTCGCGGGTTTCGAGTTTCCGTCCAGCGGGAGCATCCATGTCGATGCAGGCGATCTGACCTATCTGCCGGCCAACAAGCGAAACCTGGGCATGGTGTTCCAGAACTACACGCTGTTTCCGCATATGTCGATTTTGGACAATGTCGCCTTCCCCTTGAAAATGCGTGGCATAGCGAGAGCCGAGCGCCACAGGCTGGCCGAAGAGGCACTCGCCACCGTTAGGCTCGCCGGCTACGGCGGGCGCTTTCCTAACCAGCTGTCGGGTGGCCAGCAGCAGCGCGTGGCGCTCGCCCGCGCCATCGTCTACCGCCCCCGCGTGCTGTTGATGGACGAGCCATTGAGCGCGCTCGACAAGAACCTGCGCGAAGACATGCAGCTGGAGATCAAGCGGCTGCACGCCGAACTCGGCATCACGGTCATCTTCGTCACCCACGATCAGAGCGAAGCGCTGACCATGGCCGACCGCGTCGCGGTCCTGAAGGACGGCCGAATCCAGCAGATCGGTCCCTCGCGCGAACTCTACGAGCGGCCGGCCAATCTGTTCACCGCCGGATTCATCGGCGAGATGAACTTCATCGACGTGAGGGTCGAAAGCCTTGGCGACAGCGTAACAGTGCTTTCTTCGGCGGGCGAGCGCTGGGATGTTCCGGCCGAAGCCATGGTTGAAAAGATCTCGCCGGGCGAGAAGGCGGTGCTGGCGGTCAGGCCTGAACGGCTTGAACTCGGCGGCGCCGGCTCTGCCCTGACATTGCAGACCAAGCTCTCCGACGTGGTCTATGCCGGGTCCGCCCTGCTCTTGATAGGCAGGCTACCCGACGGCACCGAGATCCGGGCACGCCTGCCCGGGGCGTCCGATCTCAGCACGCTCACGCGCGGCGCGACGGCAACCTTCAGCGTACCGAAAGAAGCTGTCCTGCTCTATGCGGGGGGTGCGAAATGAGCACCGCAACCCGATCGCAATTCTGGCATTCGGACGGACGGCGCCTCAGCGGCCTTACCACGCTCCTGCTGCTGTCGCCCTTCTTCGCCATCATCGGCTTCGTATTCATCTATCCGATCTGCCAGCTTCTCTACATCAGCTTCATGGAGCCGGCGCCGACGCTCGACAATTATGCCCGGGTGGTCACCAACCCGGTCTATGCGCGCGTTCTCCTGCGCACCATCTGGACCGCCGTGCTGGTCACCGGCCTCGCGGTCATCCTCGGTTTTCCCGTCGCCTACTACATGAGCCGCGCCCGCGGCACGGTCGCGGTCCTGGTCGGCGTCTGCGTGATCCTGCCGCTGTGGTCGAGCGTCCTGGTGCGGACGGCCGCCTGGTCCTTCCTGTTCCAGCGCGAGGGTCTCGTCAATTCCGGGCTGCTGGCCGTCGGCATCACCTCGGAGCCGCTGAAGCTTCTCTATACCCAGGGTGCGGTGGTGGTGGCCATGACGCACGTGTTGCTGCCTTTCATGATCCTGCCGATCTTCGGCTCGCTACGCGCCATTCCCAATGATTATCTCAGGGCCGCGGCAGTCCTCGGTGCTTCACGCTTGCGCACGTTCCTGGAAGTCATCCTGCCGCTCAGCCTGCCCGGCATCGCTAGCGGTTCGCTGCTGGTGTTCCTGACCGCTCTCGGCTTCTTCATCACCCCTGCTCTTCTCGGCTCGCCGCAGGAGCTGATGATCGCGACCCTCGTCTCGCAGCAGATCCGCGAGGTGCTGGATTGGCCATTCGCGTCGGCGCTGGTCGGTGTGCTGACGCTCTTCGTCACAATCCTGGCGCTGGTGTTCAGCAAGACGCTGCGCTTCGACCGGCTGATGGGAGCACAGTCGTGAGAGCGCCGGTCGACAGAGGCTCCCTGGCACTCGGGGCATATGTCTATGCGGTCCTCGCCTTTATCATCATACCCCTGGTAATCGTCATACCGATGTCCTTCGGCACGAACGACTATCTGGAATTTCCCCCGCGCGGTTTTACGCTGAAATGGTACGAGGAGTATTTCGGCAGCCGCCAGTGGCGCAACGCCACTTGGCTATCCGTGCAGGTCGCCTTCCTCACCGCCATCTGCGCCTCCGCTATCGGCACGGCCGCCACCTATGCCATGGTGCGGGGACGGGGAAGCCTGGCGACCTTGTTCCAGATCCTGCTGATCGGCCCGATCATCGTTCCCCATATCGCACTAGCGGTTGGGCTCTACCTGTTCTTCCAGTCGATCGGCCTTTCCGGCACCGTTCCAGGCTTCGTGCTTGCCCATACCATCCTGGCGCTGCCTTTCGTGGTGTTCACTACGGCGTCTGCACTCGGGAAGGTCGATGCCAGCCTGGAAGCGGCGGCGATGAGCTGCGGCGCATCCCGCTTTACCGCCTTCGGGCTGATCACGCTCCCACTCATTCTGCCAAATGTCGTCAGCGGCGCGCTGTTCGCCTTCATCATCTCGTTCGACGAGCCCGTCGTGTCCTTCTTTCTGTCCGGCGTTCGCCACAAGACGCTGCCACGACGCATGTTCGAGGACATCGAGCAAAACCTCACCCCCATCATTCCGGCGATAGCCACGCTGCTGATCGTCCTTTCAATCGCGATCCTTCTCGTCGCCTACCTGATGCGATCGCGGGCCAAGACCTGACTGGACCTAGAATAAAGAATCTAAAGCAAGAGGAGAACGTCTATGCCTAAGCAGAACTGGAAATGGACCACCGCAGCCCTTGGGATTGCCGCCGGGCTTGCCGCTGCGTCCCCCGCCGCCACGCAGGAACTGGAGGATCAGTTGGTCATCGCGACCACGGGGGGCCTGATGGGCAATGCACTCACAAAATACTTTTACGAGCCGTTTGCCGACGCCAAGGATGTCGAGGTGGTCCCGGTCGCCATCGAGGTGCCGGACCAGTGGGCGCGCTCCGAGGCGATGATGCGCACTGGCAATGTCGAATTCGACATCGTCACTGCGACCGGCCCTGATCTGGTTGCCCGCACCGAGATGCTCGAAAAGATCGATTGCAGCCAGCTGCCGAGCATCCAGAAGTTCGGCGTCGCCGATGCCTGCACCGAATATGGCGTCGTCCGCACGACTGGCGGCATGCTGATCAACTACAATACCGAGGTCTTCAAGGACAAGGCACCTAAGACCTGGGCCGACTTCTGGAATGTCAAGGATTTCCCCGGCCCTCGCGGCCTGCCTGATACCGGCGACCGCGACTGGTGGGTGCCCGTCGCAGCCCTCCTGGCCGACGGCGTGAAGCCCGAGGAACTGTTCCCGCTCGATATCGACCGCGCCTATAAGAAGCTGGACGAAATCCGTCCGCACGTGGCCGTATGGTGGAAGACCGGCGATCAGGTGCAGCAGATCATGCGCAACAAGGAAGTCGTGATGACCATGAGCTATTCCGGCCGCGCACTTGCCGTGGTCAAGGAAGGCGCTCCGGTCGCGATGTCCTGGGACGGGGCCATCCGCGACACCGGTTACATGGCGATCCTGAAGGGAGCCCCGGACAAGAACGCAGCGATGGCCTATCTCGACTACTTCTATGCCAATGCCGAAGCGCATGTTCCCTTTATGCGCGACGTCAACTACGCAACCGGCAGCAAGGCCGTGTTCGATGAGATGAAGCCCGAGGAAGGCAAGCTCTTCGCGACTTCGCCGGAAAACTACGAAAAGCTGATCAAGCCGGATTTCAAGTGGATCGGCGCCCATCGCGACGAGCTGCGCGCCCGCTGGACCGCCTGGCTGACGCGGTAACATCGGTATGTGACGATTGCCCTCTCCCTCACGCGGGGCGAGGGAACCGCTCCCGCGGCCGACGCCGATGTCGCAAAGTTGCAGCATGTCCCTTCTCCCGGTCACGGGAGAAGGAGCGTCGGCCGAACGAGGGGCAGAGCAAGGTCATTGCAGAACAGGACTTTATCTATGGATCACACCAGTGACCCCAACGCGATGCGCTACGTCATCGATCCGGAGAGGCTCGATCTCGTTGCCCAATTCCGCAAGAGTCCGCTAGGCGCACACAGCCCCGAATTGCGGGCGATGCTGGCAAAAATGCGCTGGGGCAAGGCCGAGGGCCGGCTGGTACTGATCGTGCTGGAGCCGGGCAAGGCGTGGCGCCTGTCGCGCATTCCCGAGCGGCGCGGCGACCCCATGCCCTTCGTCGACGACCGCATCTTCACCTCGCTGGCCGAGGCGGAATGGCATGTCTTCAAGATCCGCTGGCAGGCCATGACAGGTGCAACGCTACCCCCGGAGTACCAAGGTGATCTATAAGACCAACGAATATCTCGGCTATCCCGATCGCATCAGCGTTCCCGCCGGAGAGACCGTCAAGTTCCAGCTGTCGAGCAAACGGCCCGCGGTCAACGTCGAGGTGCTGCGCCTCAGATGCGGCGATGTCGATACGAACGGTCCGGGCTTCAAATACGAGGTCATGCAGAGCGCCATAGACGGCGTTCACGCATGCCTCGACCAGGAAATCCGCCCCGGCTCCTGCGCCGTGATCGAGCACGGCGGCACGCTTGTGCCGGCAGGCCGCGCCTGGTCGTTCGGCGCTTATATCTATCCAACCCGCATCGCTGACAATGCCCGGGGCATCATGGGCAACTGGTGCCAGAGCACCGCCCGGGGCTACGCCTTGGAGATGGACGCGGAAGGCCATCCGGTTCTGGTTGTCGGGGCGACCCGTGTTGTTCTGAAGACAAAGGCGCGTCAGCGTATCTGGTCCTTCATCTCCGCTACCCTGGATTTCGACCGGGGCATTGCAACCCTTTCGCTTGTTGTGCCGGCCGACGGCACCCGGCCCGCCGCCGCCCACGCCGAGACCTTCGCGCTGCCCAAGGGGCTGTCGCTGGAGTCCGGCCTGGATTTTCTGATTGCCGCCCATCACCTCGACGAAGGCCAAAGATACACCGCCCATTTCGACGGCAAGATCGAAGCGCCGCGGGTGTTTTCCGCCGCGCTGGAGGCAGAGGCCTTGCGGGTCTTCGACGCAAGACCACGCACGGGTGCCACCACATCGGACCTCGTCGCCTTCTGGGATTTCGGCGAGGGCATCACCACACTCGGCGTCAAGGATATCTCGGCCAATTGCCTGCATGGACACCTGCACCAGCTGCCGCGCCGCGGCGTAACGGGCTTCTTCTGGTCCGGCGCCGTCCATGATTTTCGCCTCGCGCCAGCCGAATACGCCGCCATCCATTTCCATAGCGACGACATCTATGACTGCCAATGGCAGACGACGTTTTCCCTCGATGTGCCGGATGACTGGCGCACCGGCGTCTATGCGCTTCGGCTGACACCATCGGGCGACAATCCCGAACCCGACTGCGAGAGCTACGTTACCTTCTTCGTGACACCCGGCAGAAAAACCAAACGCGCCGATCTCGTGGTCGTTATGTCGGTCGCCACCTATCTCGCCTATGCCAACAGTGCGCTGCGCCTCTATCAGGTTCATTTCGAGACGCTGATGGAGCATGTCCTGTGGCTGCCGCTCGACGATGTCTACATGCAGGAACACCCGGAAATCGGCCAGTCGACCTATGACTGCCATGTCGACGGTTCCGGGCGCGCCTACTCCTCCTGGCTGAGACCGGTGCTCAGCATGCGGCCCCGCGGCTACTGGTTCAATCTCATCAACGACACCCATATCCTCGACTGGCTCGAGGAAAAGGGCATCGCCTACGACATCATCACCGATGTCGAACTGGACCGCCAGGGCGCCCGCGCGCTCAAGCCCTACCGCGCCATGATGACGCCGACCCACGCGGAATATTACTCGTTCAACATGATGAACGGCATCATGGAATATCAGAATGCCGGCGGCCGCCACATCTCCATGGGCGGAAATGCCTTCTACTGGCGCTGCGGCTTCCATCCCGCCGCGCCTGCCGCACTTGAAGTCAGGCGCGGAATGGCGGGCACACGCACCTGGGAATCGGAGCCTGGCGAGGTGCATCTTGCCGGTACGGGCGAACCCGGAGCGCTGTGGCGCCATAGCGGCTTTGCCCCGCAGAAACTGGTAGGTACCGGCTTCTCGGCCATGATCAACGACACCTGCGCCTACTACGTGCGCATGCCCGACAGCGAGGATGCCCGCGTCGCCTTCATCTTCGAAGGCGTGGGTCGCGATGAGAAGCTCGGCAATTTCGGCTTCCGCTACGGGGGCGCCGTCGGCAGCGAGATCGACCGTCTGGACTACGAGCTCGGCAGCCCCAGGCATACGCTGCTGCTCGCCACCTCGGAGGGCCTTGGCGCCGGCGCCCTACCGACACCGGAGGAATTCCGCACCATGGTGGACGGTCTAGACGGAACGCAGAACGCGCTGGTGCGCGCCGACATGGTGTTCTTTGAAACGGCCAATGGCGGCGCCGTCTTCGCCTCCGGTTCGATCACCTACGGGATGTCGCTCGGATACAACAACTACGACAACAACATCAGCACCATCACGCTGAATGTCGTGAAGCGCTTCCTCGATCCCGAGCCGTTCCAGCTGCCGGCACTCGCGTAAAGAACGGCCGCACCTCGTCGTGCGGCTATCGAAACCGGCGGCATCGGCTGCATTCGCATTGCAAGAGACGACCATGGCAGACACCAACGAATTTCAGTCCCCCGAACTCGGCACCATGAACGTCGCCCCCCGCAAGGTCAGGCCGATGTATGCCGACGATCACTGGCATAGCCAGCCATGGTATGAAG
>JAEYTV010000222.1 GCA_023433855.1 Pseudomonadota bacterium
GATCACCAATGTCATCGATGAGATCGCCTTCCAGACCAACCTTCTTGCCCTGAATGCCGGGGTCGAGGCGGCGCGCGCCGGCGAGGCCGGCAAGGGGTTTGCAGTGGTGGCGCAGGAAGTGCGTGAACTTGCCCAGCGCTCGGCAAGTGCCGCCAAGGACATCAAGGCGCTCATCAGCAAGTCGGGCACCGAAGTCGCGGGCGGGGTGGAGTTGGTCCAGAAAACCGGCGAGGCTCTTTCCGAAATCGAAGCCCGCGTCCTGCAGATCAACGATCATATCCATTCCATCGCAGTGGCATCGGCCGAACAGGCAACTGGTCTTTCCGAAGTCAACACCGCGGTAAACCAGATGGACCAGGTAACGCAGCAGAACGCCGCCATGGTGGAGCAAACCTCGGCGGCCACCCAGAAGCTTTCCAGCGAGGCGACAAGTCTCTTTACGCTGGTCTCGGAGTTCAACATTGGCGAACCCGCACATGTGGGTGCCTCCGGATCGCGTGGGCCACAGCCGGCGTCCAACGTCGAGGTGTCACGCGCCCGCGTTTCCCCGGTCAAGGCTATGACGGGGGCCCTGGCCCGCGCTTTCGGCGGACGCGGTTCGTCCGGTCCGGCTGCTGCCGTTGCCGGCGACTGGGAAGAGTTCTGACGCGCGACTGCTTCACCCGGGAACGGCCTGCGGAGACTGGAGACAGTCTCCGTTCGTTTTTGCGTTGCGGCAAAGGGGCTGGTAAAATGAACAGGAAGTCTTAAGATAGCCCGTTGCCTGCTATCCGCTGCCGTTTCGTATTGGCGGGCGATATTCGGAAATGGAGATCCGCATGCACGAGGAGGTTCACGCCTCGAGCCGTTCGGGTCCTTCGCCCGATGGCGCGGGGCCGGAACCGATGCCGCGGCTGTTTCGCGGGCTTTCCGGCCGCCTCCTGTGGCTGACGGTGGTATTCGTCATGCTGGCGGAAGTTCTGATCTTTGTCCCCTCCGTTGCGACCATGCGCATGAACTGGCTTCGCGACCGGCTGGACACCGCAGCGGCAGCCGGTATCGTCATTGACGGGCTCCAGCCCGCCGAACTGCCGCGTGCGGTGCAGGATGATACGCTTCTTGCCACCGGAACCAAGGTCATCGCTCTGCGGAAGGACGGGACTTCCCGGCTCCTTGCCGCCACCGACATGCCGCCTCAGGTGGACCAGGTGTTTGATCTTGCGGCAACGCCGATGGTTGCTTCGGTGCGGGATGCGTTGGACACCCTGATATTCGGCGGGGGACGCGTGATGCGCGTCTACGGCCCGATCGGCGAAAGCGACATGATCATCGAACTGGTCATGACAGACGATGCGTTGCGCAAGGATATGCTGAAATATTCGAAGATGATGTTCCTCATCTCCTTGCTGATCTCGCTTATAACTGCCGTGTTGATCTTCCTTGCCATCAACCGCATGATGATCCTGCCCATCCGGCGGCTGACCCACAACATGCAGAATTTCTCCGCGCAGCCGGACGATCCGGGGCGTGTGTTCACACCCGATCGTTCACGCGGGGAACTCGCCGTGGCGGGACGGCACCTGGCTGTCATGCAGGTGGAGCTCCAGCGGACGCTGAAACAGCAGAAGAACCTCGCGGATCTCGGTCTCGCCGTATCCAAGATCAACCACGACATGCGCAATATTCTGGCGTCGGCGCAGTTGATGTCTGATCGCCTGACCGACGTCGACGATCCGATGGTGCGCAGCTTCGCGCCGAAGCTGCTGCGGACAATCGATCGTGCAGTCGGATATACGAGCGAAGTGCTCGCCTATGGCCAGGCATCGGAAGCCGCGCCTCGACGCCGCCTGATCCAGCTGACGGAACTGTGCCAGGAGGTCCGGGATATCCTCGCGATCGATCCTGGCTCGGGCATCGAATTCATGGAGCAGATTGCCGCCGACCTGGAGGTGGACTGTGATAGCGAGCAGATTTTCCGGGTGATCCACAATCTCTGCCGTAATGCGGTCCAGGCCCTTTCCTCCTTTGATCCGCAGGACGCCTCCATGGTGCGGCGAATCACCGTGTCGGCCCACAGGGTCGGCAGTGTAGTCAGCATAACGATCGACGACACAGGCCCCGGAATGCCCCGCAAGGCGCGTGAGAACCTGTTTTCTGCTTTCCGAGGCTCGGCCCGCTCCGGGGGCACTGGCCTCGGGTTGGTAATTGCCCGCGAACTGGTCCTGGCCCACGGGGGAACGATCGCGCTGGTGGAAAAACCCGGTCCCGGCACGCAGTTCAGGATTGAGATACCCGACCGGCCGGTGTCGCTTGAGGACTACAGGGCGCGCGCATAACCGAAAATGACCAGTTTTTTCAGATGCTTCTGCGCGCCTTGACGGTAAAAGTGCGTGCTCTGCGGTAAAATAGCTTGCAATCCTGTGCGGCTCCTATTAGAGGATCGCCACGCAAGCAGTGACACATTGCTTGAAGACGCACCCGTAGCTCAGCTGGATAGAGCACCAGACTACGAATCTGGGGGTCAGGAG
>JAEYTV010000411.1 GCA_023433855.1 Pseudomonadota bacterium
CACCCTGCCGCTTTTCCGACCCGGCCCGCTTCTCGCTTGCCCATGGTGGGAAAGACCGGCATCCGTTCCCGGTGCCAATCAAGGTATACGACGAGACCATCCGGGTGATGAAGTCGGCGGTCGGAAAGGCAAGGCTCGGACGTGACGAAGAAATGCAGGCGCTGAAGCGGCTTGACGACCAGGCGCGGCAGCTCGAACGTTATGTCACCGGACCCGACCTGAAGGAGATCGTCGCGGGCGAGTTCCGTCAATCTCACGATTGGGGCGGCCGCAGCATCTTCGGCTGGGAGCCGTCGCATAATGACGGTCGGGTGAAAACCCGATAGCGGTCGGTGCCCGCACGGGAACCTTACCCACTCATGGAACTTTACAATCTTCGTCCGCCAACGGAGGAAGAGCAGTTCATGACGCAGCCGGTGACGCCCTGGTATCTCGAAGCGGTCATCTACGGAATCGACTTCGAGAAGTTCGCTGTCCGGCTCAAGCTGCGTCCCTACCAGCATGGCCGGCTCAGTTCGGAGGGCGAACGATGACGTGCATCGGTTACCATGCCTCGCATGAGCAGTTTTCACCCCGCGAGCTCGTCCAATACGTGCACGCCGCAGAGGACGCCGGGTTTGCCTCGGTCATGTCGTCTGACCATCTGGCACCCTGGAGCAAGAGGCAGGGGGAATCCGGGTTTGTCTGGGCCTTTCTCGGTGCCGCCATGCAGGCGACCCGTGAGATACCGTTCGGGCTGATCACCATCCCCTCCGGCTGGCGGTACCATCCCGTGATTACGGCACAGGCTGCTGCAACGATCGCCGAACTCTTCCCCGGCCGCTTTCCATGGATGGCGGTGGGCAGCGGGCAAGCGCTCAGCGAACATGTGGTCGGCGAGCGCTGGCCGTCAAAGCCGGAGCGCAACGAACGGCTCAAAGCCGGCGCGGAGATCATCCGTTCCTTGTGGGCGGGAGAACTCGTCAGCCGCCACTCGCCCATCAAGGTGGACGAAGCCCGGCTTTACACCTTGCCGCCGGTCATCCCGAAGCTCGTGGCGGGAGCGCTGTCCCCAGAAACCGCTGCTTTTGTGGGGCGATGGGCGGACGCGTTGATCACCGTCAACCAGCCAATCGATAGCTTGAATAGGATCATCGAGGCATTCCGCAACGGGGGCGGCGACGGAAAGCCGATCTATCTTCAGGTGCATCTGTCGTTTGCTGCCACCCAGGAAGAGGCGCGCGCGAATGCTTTCGACCAGTGGCGTTCCAATGCCATGAGCGCTGCCGTTTCAGAGACGCTGCGATCGCCCGAAGAGTTCGATGCCGCGTCCGCCAAGGTTCGCCCGGAGGACATGGACGAGTATGTGCATATCTCCTGCGATCCTTCGCGCCACGTCGCATGGCTGCAGGACTATGCAGCCATGGGTTTCGAGGAGATCTACGTCCACAATGTAGGGCGCAACCAGCGCCAGTTCATCGATGTTTTCGGCAGCAAGGTGTTGCCTCTTCTGGCGGAACGGAGCCCCGCCTGAGCGGTTCCGAAGAAGCAAGCGGAAGGAGAACGTCATGGAACGCAATGACGCAGAGTGTCTCGGCAACAGCCAGCCGAACATCCCCAAGAGCTCCGGCACCGGGGAGAAGACGAGCCAGAAACAGCCCAATCCCGTCACGGCGGAAATCAACGCCGCGCGCAAGGTGTGGGAAGCCGAGGGCCGGAACAATCCGGCCGGGCGTGTCGCGGATGCCGGTGACGGAGGCCAGACCGTGCCCTACGAGATCGAGACGGAGGCGAATTCCGTTGCTCGCCAATCCGCAGGGCAATCCGATGCTGCGAAAGACATCGTCTAGAGACGCTCTAGACGGATGCTCCGGAAGTCCCTGTCTGGTGAATCTCGATGAGGGCAGGTCCCTCCAGCTCTCGAAACCGGACAAGCGCGGCCGGCAACTCGCGCATGTCCGACAATCGGATAGCCGGCAAGCCAAACGCGTCGGCGATCTTCAGGAAATCCGGGGCGGATGGTTTCACCCCTTCCGGCCTGATGCCATTATCATCCATGTAAGTCTCGATTTCCTGGTAGCCGTCATTGTTCCAAACGACGAAGATGACATTCGCGTTGGCATCTTTGGCCGAGCCGATCTCAGCCAGGGTGAATTGCAGCCCGCCGTCACCGACGAGACAAACCACCGGACTGGCGGGCTCGGCAATTGCGGCGCCGATCGCTGCGGGCGGAGCATAGCCCAAGGCGCCGTAGCCCGTCGCGGCATTGAACCAGCCGTGTGGGCGGCCGGCTTCGTAGAACAGGTTGCCGGCATAAACGAGCTGGGTTGAGTCGCCCACGATGATCGCGCCCGGCAGCGTGTCCCGGACTGTCTCCAGGATGGCGATCTCGAGCTGCATCTTCGGGGTGAGCCCGGCCCATGCCGCTGCACGTGCCGCTTCGGCCCGCTCGCTTCCGGACGCCTGTCCGATGCCTTCCCCGATGGCTTGCAGAAGATCGGCTGCGGCGTTCTCGGCAGACGACAGGATAGAGACCGCAACCCGTGGCCCCCGAGCGAGTTGCCGGGGATCGATATCGATGCGAATGAGGTTGTGGATGACGGGAAAACCGTTGTCGACATACATGTCGTAGTCGGTCTGGCCCATCTGGGTTCCGAAGGCCAGCACCAGATCTGCCTCGGCGATCAGCTTGCGAACTGCCCACAGACTGGGGCTCGCCGGCACCGAAAGCGGATGGCTTGCGAACGCCCCGCGGGCATTTGTGGTCGTCACCAGCGGCGCGTCGATCCGCTCGGCAAGTTTCAGGATGTCCTTGGCCGCCGCGACAGCGCCGCCACCCACCAGGATGACCGGCTTCTTTGCGTCAAGACATCGGGCCGCCGCCTGGCGGATCGCACCCGCCTCGGCGCGAGGGCGTGCCGGGAGGGGGGCATGCAGGAGCGGCGGCGGCATGCGCGCAGCCATCACGTCGGTCGGAATCTCGATATGCACGGGGCCCGGTCGCCCGGAGCCGAGCACCGAAAAGGCGCGGGCAATCACGTCGGGCAGGTCCGCCGGATCGTGCAGCGTGTGCGACATCAGTGCCAGAGGCGCGATCATCGCCCTCTGGTCCGGCAGTTCGTGCAGCCGGCCACGTCCATGTCCGAGCGTCGAGCGCGCATTGACGCCGGAGATCACCAGCATCGGGACCGAATCCTGATAGGCCTGGGCCATCGGCGTGATGATGTTCGTCAACCCCGGGCCGGTGATCACCAGACAGACGCCCGGTTTCCCGCTGACCCGCGCATATCCGTCCGCCATGAAGCCAGCGCCCTGCTCATGGCGGGGCGTGACGTGGCGTATCCCGGATGCAGCTAGGCCGCGGTAGAGTTCGGCGGTGTGAACACCCGGTATCCCGAAGACGACATCCACGCCGTTTGCTTCCAGAAGATCGATCAGCGTTTCGCCGACAGTCCTCAGGGTGTCGTTCATGCCCGCTTTTCCTTCCGGGCAACCAGCCGATGGGCAAGTTCGGCGACACGTGCCATGGCGGTTGCAAGGAGGTCCTCGGGAACGGTCAGGGAGATGCGCAGGAAACCGGCAGCCTGGTGGCCGAAGGAACTGCCCGGCATGACTGCAACCTTCTCCTGGTGCAGCAGTTCCCAGGCAAACTCCTCGCCGCTTAACCCGGTCGCGGTTACATGGAGCAGGATGTACTTGCCGCCTTCCGGGGCCATCGGCTTGACCAGATTGCTTCCTGCAAAGGCCTTCTCCACTGCCTCAGCCCGGCGACGGTAATTTTCGCGCATCACGTCTGCAGTGTCGAAATGCCGGGAGAGCGCCATGGCGGTCATGTCTGAAATGAAGGGCTGGACACCGAACAGCATGGTTTCCGAAACCGGGAGCAGCTTCTCGCAGAACTCTTCCGGTCCAGCGGCCCAGCCGCTACGGAAGCCGGGGGCTGCGTGAGACTTGGAGATGGAGGAAACCACGATGGTCCGATCGGCCAATTCCGGAACGTCGAACGGTGAGGCAAATGCCGTGCCCTGGAAGATCAACTGCTCATAGACCTCGTCGCAGACGATCCAAAGATCGTGCCTACGGCAAACCTCGCCAATCGCCGCGATCTCAGGCGCTGTCAGTACGGCACCAGTCGGATTATGCGGGGTGTTCAGCAGCAGGACCCGGGCTTCCGGCGTGACGGCGCGCTCAAGGTCTTCGGCCTGTAGATGGAACTTCTTCTCCGGGCGCAGCGGCACGGGGATGGCATGCGCGCCGGTCGAGGCGATGACCCCCTCGTAGGTCGCGTAAAGGGGATCTCCGACGAGTACGCCGTCGCCTGCTTCGACCAAGCCGGTCATCACCGCATACAATGCTGTCTGGGTGCCAGGAAAGCAGAGGAAGTTCCGTTCCGTCACGCCAGCGCGGCGGCTCGAATATTTCTCCACCAGCGCCTGCAGGACCCGCGGTTCCCCGCGACCGTTTGAATAGCGGGTGCGGCCCGCATGCATGGCGCGGGAAGCTTCTTCCAAAAGCGCCGGATCGGGAGGTACGTCCGGTTCCCCGATGGTCAACTCGATGATCTCGTCGCCGGCTGCCTTCATCCGGCGAGCTGCCAAGTGAAGGGCCCAACGCCCCGAGCCGAGGTGGGCAAGGCGGTCGGTGATCGAAGCATAACGCATCGGTGTGTCCTTTTGTTATCGTTCTTCGGCGGAAAGTTCGCCGGGCGGGAGGCGCAACAGCGCTTCCACGGAGGTCAAGGCATAAATGGCGAGTTCCCTATCCGCAAACATGTCTGCGGCCAAGGTGCCTTCCAGCCAAAGTCCGTCCACCAAGGCATTTAGGGAGACAGCCAGACGACGGCATTCGCGCGCCTCGACGATACGCCCCTCTTCCTGAAAATAGGCCAGCAGCAGCGTCTCCAGGGACTCGAGGAACGCCAGGTAGTTTTCACGGTGAATGGCGGCGAAGCTCGGATCAACCTGGATATGACTGATGAAGGCGGCCCATAGCGACAGAGTGCGCGGATCGGTGACGGGCGGCGTTACATTGGCGACGATGAAACGACGCAAGCGCGCCTTTGCCGTTTCGCCCTCGATTGCAGCCGCTATCGCGGTTTCCGTCATGCCATTCATCACCTTGCGGTAAGCGGCATGCAGCATCTGGTCTTTGCTGGCGAAATAGTGCCGGATCAGGCCGCCGGTTACCCCAGCCCGCGTCGCGATCTGGCGGACTGTCGCCCCCTGGATCCCGAGTTCGGCAATACAGTCGAGGGTAGCAGCGATGAGATCCTCCCGCCGTTCGGTCTCGCTCGCCCGGTGGTAGGTCCGGCGGGCCACCCTCATCTCCTGAGGATGGGGCGCGTGAGGCAGGTCGGTCCCCCCTCGCATGCAATGCAGAGCGCATCGGCCTCGAACGTCTCAACGACGCAGCCTTGCGCCTCCATCGCTTTCCTGGTCTCGGGGAAACCATCGATCATGATGACATGGCCGGGGGCGGTCGGCAGAACGTTGAGGTTCAAGCCATTGCTGGCGGCGAACTCCGATTCCGGTGCGTGGATCAGGGCGTAGCCATGCTCCTTCAACATCAGGTAAAAGGCGGCGGGCATCAGCGGTGCATGCACGAGCGCCAGGTTCTCCGCCAGCGGACTGATAACCGACATCAGATGCAGGCAGGCCTCTATCCCCTGCCAGAGCGGCAGGTCATAGGAGAGAACCGTCACGTCGAGCGGCCTCAGGATGGTTTTCAACTGGTCGATTCCCGCCTGGTTGGTCCGCACGCCCCTGCCCACGGCCAAGGTATGCCGGTCCACCCAGACGCAATCGCCGCCTTCGACAGTTCCGGGGGCCGCGATGCGGCCGAGGATCGGAATGCCGGCTTTGATATAGGCCTTGTCGTGCAAATCCGGCTCCAACCCCCGCAACGCCTTTCCCATGCGCAGCAGCAAGGCTCCGCGATCGGTCATCAGCGATGGGTCGTGGGTAAACATCGCATCGGCATGACCGCCGCCGTCCTCCTCGAGCCAGAGGATTTCCGCCCCTGAGCGTTCAACCAGCCG
Organism: Pseudomonadota bacterium; assembly: GCA_023433855.1. Taxonomy (GTDB): domain Bacteria; phylum Pseudomonadota; class Alphaproteobacteria; order Rhizobiales; family Rhizobiaceae; genus Neorhizobium. The sequence goes on from JAEYTV010000411.1 coordinate 6,017, forward strand.
GGTGAACGCAGCGTGCTGGCGAATCGCCTTTTCGGCGTCGAAGGTCGGGCCGTAATGCCATTTTCCGGGATCGGCGTTTCTCAAGCTGTCGCCGGGGCGATGCATCAGAACACGCCGCAAGGGTGTCGACATGGCTTGTGCGCCGTAGGCGTTCATTGAAGCCCCTTATATCAGCTGAATGCAACCAAGCATTTTTCGGATGTTCGTTATTATACGGTTGAATAATTCAGGCACAAGTGCAAGACTCTATCCACAAGGCCGCGTCACCAGCGCCGCGCGCTCTATAAAAATGCTGGGGAACAGTACTTATTGCGGCAGACCGGCTGTTTTCTAAGCCGGCGGTGACGGTGTGTATGAGGGAATCGGCGCAAGCCATCGAAGTTTCCAACCTTCACAAACGTTTCGGTCCTCTGGAGGTGCTCAAGGGCGTGTCCCTGACGGCGTGCCAGGGCGACGTCATCGCGATCATCGGCGGCAGCGGTTCGGGAAAATCCACCTTCCTGCGATGTATCAACATGCTGGAGCTTCCAAGCGCCGGCACGATTGCCGTCCACGGCGAAACGATCGCCATGAAGAGGGACGGACATGGCGGCCTGATGCCCTCGGACCGCAAGCAGGTGCAGCGGATACGTTCGCAACTCGGTATGGTCTTCCAGAGCTTCAACCTGTGGCAGCACATGACGGTTCTGCAGAATGTGATCGAAGTGCCGGTGCATGTCCTTAGGCAACCAAAGGATAAGGCAATGGCCGTGGCGGAGACCCTGCTGCGGCGGGTCGGCCTCTACGACAAGCGCGACGCCTATCCAGCGTTTCTCTCCGGCGGACAGCAGCAGCGTGCGGCTATCGCCCGGGCGCTCGCCATCCAGCCGCTCGTGATGCTGTTTGACGAGCCGACCTCGGCGCTTGATCCGGAACTGGTCGGCGAGGTCCTGTCGGTCATCGGTGACCTTGCCCGGGAAAAGCGAACGATGATCCTGGTCACGCACGAGATGAAGTTCGCCCGAGAGGTCGCTACCCACGTGGTTTTCCTCCATGGCGGCGTGATCGAGGAGCAGGGCCCGCCCGAACAGATCTTCGGCGCGCCGCAATCGGAGCGGCTCAGAAAGTTCATCAGTTCAGTCCATTGACCATAAACAGAAGAAGGGGAAGATCATGATGCGCATCGTCAAGACCATGGCGCTGGCAGCGGCCATCGCAGCAGCAGGTATGGGTTCCGTGGAGGCCCAGGAAGTCAAGGTCGGCTTTGCGGCGGAACCCTATCCACCCTTCACGGCACCCGATGCGAGTGGCAAGTGGGTCGGCTGGGAAGTGGACTTCATGGAGGCGGTCTGCGCCGAAGCGAAGCTCCAATGCGTCGTCGCGCCGGTCGCCTGGGACGGCATCATTCCGGCACTGAGCTCGAAGAAGATCGACATGATCATCGGCTCCATGTCCATCACCGAGGAACGTCTGAAGACCATCGACTTCTCAGACAAGTACTACAATACGCCGACCGGGGTCATCGGCCCGAAGGGGGAGCAGTTCGACGCGACTCCGGAGGGCTTGGCCGACAAGATCATCGGCGTGCAGGTCTCTACCGTCCATCAGGAATACGCCACGAAATATTTCGGACCCACCGCCGCAGAGATCAAGGAATACCAGACCCAGGACGAGGCAAACCAGGATCTCGCGGCAGGCCGCGTGGATGCCGTCCAGGCCGACGCGATCGCGCTCGACGCATTCCTGAAGTCTGAGGGGGGTGCATGCTGCGAGCTCAAGGGCAACGTCAAGGACGATCCGGCCATCCTCGGAGCCGGCGTGGGCGTGGGACTTCGCAAGGGCGAGACGGAACTGAAAGAGAAGATCAACGCCGCGATCAAGGCCATCCGCAGCAACGGCACCTACGACAGCTTCTCCAAGAAATATTTCGACTTCGACATCTATGGCGGGTGAGCGGTAAAGGCGGCCCATGCCGTTCGACCTGGATCTCCTCTCCGTCTCGCCGCCCGGCTGGGGCGGCGTCCTTCTCGCGGGCCTTCTCGCCTCGCTTCAACTGGCCGTCGGCGGCTACGTTCTTGGCCTCGTCATCGGGGTCGGCGGTGCCTTCGGCAAGCTTTATGGCGGGCCGATCCTTCGCGACCTCCTCGAGGTCTACACCACCGTTATCCGCGGTGTGCCGGAACTGGTGTTGATCCTGCTGCTCTATTATGCCGGCACCGACGCGGTGAACCAGATCATGCTGCTGCTAGGCATGCCGTCGGTCGATATCAGCGGACTTGCGGCTGGCATCTTCGTCATCGGCGTGGTGCAGGGGGCTTACTCGACCGAAGTGCTCCGCGGCGCGATCCTGGCCGTGCCGCCCGGACAGATAGAGGCGGCGCGGGCCTACGGCATGTCGCCTCTGCTGGCGCTGCGGCGCGTGACGCTGCCAGCGATGCTGCCCTACGCAATCCCCGGCCTTTCCAACCTCTGGCTCATCGCCACCAAGGACACCGCATTGCTGGCCGTGGTCGGATTCAGCGAACTGGCGCTGGTAACGCGCCAGGCGGCCGGCTCGACCAAGGCCTACATGACGTTCTTCATGGCGGCCGGCGTGCTTTATCTGCTCGTTACATTGGTGTCGAACATCGTCATAGGCCTGATCGAACGCCGTGCGCGACGCGGCCTGCCGAGGACAGTGTGAGCTCATGAGCGAGGAGACCTCTGTCCAGCTGCACTACGTTCCGCCCAAAGCGCGTAGCCTCCTAGAGCCGCACCGCCTGTTCCTCATGGCAGCCTTCGCCGCCATTGTGGTCTGCGCCATCTGGTTCATGCGGTGGGACTGGCTGCCGAGATATGGCCCGCGTCTTGCCTACGGTGTTTGGCAGACCCTGGTGCTTTTGTTCTGGAGCGCGGTGGTCGGCTTCCTGCTGGCGCTGCCGATTGCTCTGGTGCAGGTAACCGGACCGCGGCCGCTTGCCTGGCTCGCCAGGATCTTCTGCACGATCATTCGTGGCACGCCGCTGCTGTTGCAGCTCTGGTTGCTTTATTATG
>JAEYTV010000443.1 GCA_023433855.1 Pseudomonadota bacterium
CATCGCGCGGATCGCCGGCGTCTATGCCCGGGCGCTGCCCAACCTCTTCTCGCTGGAGTGCTGGGGTGGCGCGACCTTCGATGTCTCGATGCGCTTCCTCACGGAGGATCCGTGGGAACGCCTCGCGCTGATCCGCGAGGGTGCGCCGAATATCCTACTGCAGATGCTGCTGCGCGGTGCCAACGGCGTCGGCTACAAGAATTACCCCGACAACGTGGTGAAATTCTTTGTCCGACAGGCGGCAGAGGGCGGTATCGATCTCTTCCGCGTCTTCGATTGCCTGAACTGGGTCGACAACATGCGGGTGTCGATGGATGCGGTTGCCGAAGAGAACAAGCTCTGCGAAGCGGCGATCTGCTACACCGGCGATCTCCTGAATTCCGCGCGTCCGAAATACGATCTCAAATATTATGTCGCGCTGGCCGAAGAACTGGAACGCGCAGGCGCACACATCATCGCCGTCAAGGATATGGCGGGCCTGCTGAAGCCAGCGGCTGCGCGCGTGCTGTTCAAGGCTCTACGGGAGGCGACAAGCCTGCCGATTCACTTCCACACCCATGATACGTCCGGGATCTCTGCTGCCACTGTTCTGGCGGCGGTAGAGGCCGGGGTCGACGTTGTCGATGCGGCAATGGATGCCCTCTCTGGCAACACGTCGCAACCCTGCCTTGGCTCGATCGTCGAGGCGTTATCCGGGTCTGAGCGTGATCCGAGCCTCGATCCGGAATGGATACGCCGCATTTCATTCTACTGGGAAGCGGTGCGCGCTCAATATGCCGCGTTTGAAAGCGATCTCAAGGGGCCGGCTTCGGAAGTCTATCTGCACGAAATGCCGGGTGGCCAGTTCACCAATCTGAAGGAGCAGGCACGCTCCCTCGGCCTCGAGACGAAGTGGCACAAGGTTGCGCAGACCTACGCCGACGTGAACCAGATGTTCGGCGACATCGTGAAGGTCACGCCATCTTCCAAGCTGGTGGGCGACATGGCTCTGATGATGGTGAGCCAGGATCTTTCGGTAGTTGACGTCGAGGACCCGTCGAAGGATATTGCTTTCCCGGACTCTGTCGTTTCGATGCTGAAAGGCGATCTCGGCCAGCCGCCCGGAGGGTGGCCGGCAGAGTTGCAGAAGAAGGCGCTGAAGGGCGAAAAGCCGTATACCGAAGTCCCGGGCTCGCTTCTCCCGCCGGCCGATCTCGACGCAGAGCGCAAGGCAATCGAAGGCAAGCTGGAGCGCAAGGTCGACGACTTCGAGTTCGCCTCCTATCTCATGTATCCGAAAGTATTCACCGATTTCGCCTTGGCGTCGGATACCTACGGTCCCGTATCGGTGCTTTCGACCCCCGCCTATTTCTACGGCCTGAAGGACGGAGAGGAGCTGTTCGCGGACATCGAAAAGGGCAAGACGCTCGTCATCGTCAACCAGGCGATGAGCGCGCCCGACAGCCAGGGAATGGTGACTGTCTTCTTCGAACTGAACGGCCAGCCGCGCCGCATCAAGGTCCCCGATCGCGCCCATGGTGCTTCGGGGGCAGCCGTCCGCCGCAAGGCGGAAAGCGGGAACGCCGCCCATCTCGGGGCGCCGATGCCTGGGGTCGTGTCGCGCGTCTTTGCTGCTGCTGGCCAAGCGGTCAAGGCGGGCGACGTGTTGCTCTCCATCGAGGCGATGAAGATCGAAACGGCCCTGCATGCCGAAAGGGACGGTACGATCGCCGAGGTGCTGGTCAAGGCAGGCGACCAGATCGATGCCAAGGACTTGCTCATCGTTTACGGTGCCTGACACGCCTGCTGCCGGAACGGCAGCGTCCGCTGGATAGCTGCATTCCCGCGGCACTCCCCGTTGGCGAGATCGTGCCCGCCTTGGGAGCAGGCCCCCCATTCGTGACAATCCTGTTTCTGGGAGATACAAATCGTGAGTCGCGCAGACCGATTGTCTATTTGCCATTTCAATCGATTTAAATAAGATCGCAGCGAAAAAATGAGGAATCAACCATGGACATTCGCGCCCCTGCTGCCGATCGCCAAACTGCAAGCTTCATCACCCCCGAACGCATAGGTGTATCGCTGCTTTTCCTCATGAATGGCTTCATGATGGGTGCGTGGGCGCCGAGGATCCCTGAATTTGCGTACAGGCTCGACCTGAGCGAGAGCGGCCTTGGCCTGATGATCCTGACCTTCGGGATAGGCTCCATCGTCATGATGCCGCTCGCCGGCAGCCAGATCGCCCGGTTTGGATCAAGCCAGGTCTCCAAGGTTGCGGCGGTGCTTCTGACGCCTACACTGCTTCTTCTTGCCTGGGTCGGCTCAATCGCCAGTGGAGCGGTTGCGATCTTCCTCTTCGGTGGCCTGATCGGTGCAATGGACGTGGCCATGAACGCCAATGCCGTTGCTACCGAAAAGAAAATGCGCCGTGCAATCATGTCCTCCTGCCATGCCTTCTGGAGTCTGGGAGGGCTGATCGGCGCTTCGACAGGCGGATTCCTGATCGAGCATATCGGGGGCATCGCGCATGCAGCACTGGTGACCATCCTCGCGGCTGTCATGATTGCGGCCGCATGGGGGATCATTCTGCATGATGCGCCACATCCGGAGGAGAGCCGTCATGTCAAAAGCCGTTTGCCGCTATCGCCGCTTCCGTGGCTCATCGGTATCATGGCGCTGTTCTGCATGATTCCGGAAGGTGCAATCCTGGACTGGGGTGCTCTTTACCTGCGCAATGAGCTCGGGGCATCGGTGACGCTGTCAGGTTTTGCCTTCGCGGCCTTTTCACTCACGATGGCAGTAATGCGCTTTGCCGGAGACCTCATCAGAGACCGTTTCGGAGCGGTCATGACCTTGAGGGTCTGCGCCGTCATCGCCATATTCGGTCTGTTGCTGATCGGTCTTGCGGAGAATTCCTTCATCGCAATCGTCGGGTTCGCCCTCACCGGTGTCGGTATTTCGAACATCGTGCCGATCGCCTTCTCGGCGGCCGGCAATCTTCCCGGAATGGCTGCGGGGGTTGGTCTTTCGGTGGTCACCACAATGGGCTACTCGGGAATTCTTGTCGCGCCGTCCGCCATCGGCTTCATTGCCGAGTACACTGGGCTGGCGATTATCTTCGTGGGGCTCTCGGCGTTGCTCATCGTCGTGCTGGTGTTGTCGCAGTTGGCGAGGCACGCCGACAATGCACATCAATAACCAGCGAGAAGCAGGCCCGATGCACAAGAGAAGTGAGCGACCCGCCGGTTGACAAGCCACAAAGCATGCGCCACCTGAAATGCGCGCAATTACCGGAGGCAGCAAGAGCCCGATGTCTCAACCCGTCGATTACGATCCCCGTCCGCGCCACACGACCGTTGCAGTCGACGTCGGTGGCGTAATTGTCGGTGGCGGAGCGCCCGTCGTCGTGCAGTCGATGACCAATACGGATACGGCCGATATTGACGCCACGGTCGCTCAGGTCGCGGCGCTTCATGAGGCGGGTTCCGAGATTGTCCGCATCACTGTCGACCGTGACGAAAGCGCCGCGGCTGTGCCGAAGATACGGGAGCGGCTGCTGCGTCTCGGCATGGATGTTCCGCTTGTTGGCGATTTTCACTATATCGGCCACAAGTTGCTTGCCGATCATCCCGCATGCGCCGAGGCTTTGGCAAAATACCGCATCAACCCAGGGAATGTCGGCTTCAAAGACAAGAAGGACAAGCAGTTCGCCGATATCATCGAGATGGCGATCCGCTATGACAAGCCGGTACGGATCGGCGTCAACTGGGGCTCGCTGGACCAGGACCTCCTGACCACCTTGATGGATCGCAACGCAAACCAGGGGTCGCCGCTCTCGGCCCGCCAGGTGATGCATGAGGCAATCGTCCAGTCGGCGCTGATCTCGGCGGAACTCGCCGAAAGTCTCGGCTTGCCGCGGAACCGTATCATTCTGTCTGCCAAGGTGAGCCAGGTGCAGGACCTGATTGCGGTCTACTCCATGCTTGCCGCACGTTCCAACCACGCGCTGCATCTTGGGCTGACCGAGGCAGGCATGGGGTCGAAGGGCATCGTCGCCTCGTCGGCGGCCATGGGTTACGTGCTCCAGCAGGGCATCGGCGACACGATCCGCGTGTCACTCACGCCGGAACCCAACGGTGACCGCACACGGGAAGTGCAGGTAGCGCAGGAGCTTCTTCAGGTCATGGGTTTCCGGCAGTTCGTGCCGGTCGTCGCAGCTTGTCCAGGCTGCGGCCGGACCACCTCGACCGTGTTTCAGGAATTGGCCCAGCGTATCCAGGACGATATTCGCAAGAACATGCCGGTCTGGCGGGAAAAATACCCCGGCGTCGAAGCGCTCAATGTTGCCGTCATGGGCTGCATCGTCAACGGACCCGGCGAGAGCAAGCACGCGGATATCGGCATTTCGTTGCCGGGTACCGGCGAGGCGCCTGCGGCACCTGTCTTCATTGACGGCAAGAAGGCAATGACCTTGCGCGGTCCGGACATCGCCGGTGATTTTGAGAAGCTGGTCATAGACTACATCGAGCAGCGCTTCGGGCGTCGGACCGCGGCAGAGTGATCCTGTCTCAAGAGACGCATGTGCCCTCCTCGCTATTGCCGCAATTCGTGGTAAATGGAGACGCACCACGGACGACGGGACACTGATTCACATGCTCAAAAAACTTGCCATCGTCGCGCTTTGCGCGACCTATCTCTCTGCCTGCACCACCACGGACCCCTATACCGGCGAGCAGAAGGTTTCCAATACGGCGGGCGGTGCCGCGATCGGTGCCGGTCTCGGTGCACTTGGCGGTCTCGTCATCGGCGGCGGCGATAAAGGCCGTAACGCCCTTATCGGGGCTGCCATCGGCGGTCTGGCTGGCGGCGCCATCGGCAACTACATGGATAATCAGGAGGCAGAGCTGCGGCGGCAGTTGCAGGGAACGGGTGTCTCGGTCACCCGCGCTGGCGACCGTATCATCCTGAACATGCCGTCGAACATCACATTCGCTACGGACCAGGACCAGGTGATCCCGCCCTTCTATGCGACGCTGGATTCCGTCGCGATTGTCCTCAACAAGTTCGGCAAGACCTATATCGACGTCAACGGTCACACCGACTCCACAGGCAGCCTGCAGCACAACCAAGGTCTTTCCGAACGCCGCGCGGCTTCGGTCGCCAACTATCTCGCAAGTCGTGGGGTGGATCAGCGACGCATGTCGACGATGGGCTTTGGACCGTCCCAGCCGGTCGCCTCCAACGCTACGCCTGACGGACGCGCGCAGAACAGGCGTGTCGAAGTTCAGATCGCTCCGATCACACAGGGCTAATCGAGATCAGGCACTGGAAGGGCGCTGGGGTGCCTTGCTGGCAGCCTGAAACGGTTGCCAGCTTAGCTTTCCCTGTTGGCAATGAAGCGGGCGGCTTCCTGGAGGAAGCCGGCTCGCTTTCCATAAGGTGTCAATATCCCGACGGCCTCCGCAGTAAGGATCTCGATCCGCTCTTCGGCCCAATCCAGGCCGTGCAGTGCCACAAGAGTGCCCTTGCCACGCACCAGATCTTTGCCGGTCGCTTTGCCGAGGGTGGCAGGATCCGATTTTAGGTCGAGTACATCATCGGCGATCTGGAATGCCGACCCGATCTTCTGGCCGAATGTCCTCAACCGCTCCCGATGCAGCGGATCCGCGCCGGATATGATCGCACCGGCCTCGCAGGCGAAGCGCAGCAGAGCGCCCGTCTTCATCGCTTGCAGCGTATTGATCCCTGCCTCGTCGGGGGGCGATTTTTCCGCCGCGAGGTCCAGCGCCTGTCCCCCTGCCATGCCGCCCGGTCCCGCGGCACGCGCAAGCGAGAGCACAAGTTCCGTTTTCAGGCGGTCTGAAAGATCGGTTTCCGGCGCAGCTATGATGTCGAAGGCATAAGTCAGCAGGCTATCGCCCGCCAGAATGGCCGTGGCTTCATCAAAGGCCTTGTGAACGGTGGGTCGGCCCCGGCGAAGGTCATCATCGTCCATCGCGGGAAGATCGTCATGGATCAGCGAATAACAGTGAACGCATTCCAGCGCCGCACCCGTTCGAAGAGCCGCTTGCCGGTCTCCCTCCAGGAGGCGTGCACTTTCTACAACAAGGAAAGGCCTGAGGCGCTTGCCGCCGTTAAGAGAGCCGTATCGCATCGCCGCCATCAGATGGGGCGGCCGCGCAATCTCCGCGGATTGCGGTAAATCTGACAGAAGCGAAGCCAGCATGCACTCCGTCTCGGCGGCGCATTCGGCCAGGCTTTTTTCGAATTCCGTTCTCGTGTCCGTCATGGCGGCTCTTTGACATGGTGATTGTCGGCTTGGCAACGGCGATTTACCGGGTCACAGGAAGTTTTTCCGCCGTGCTGGCATTGGCGACGTCGAGCGGCTATGAGACGTCATGGCATCGAACGGGTGGGGACATTGGACATCATACCCGAACAACATGCGCACGACAGGACGACCGCCATGAGATCCCGGCGAAGGCACCTATTTTCTTCGGGAAGCCTGCTCCGCCGCCTGGTGCTCTTCGTCGTCACTCTCCTGCTGCTGCCCTATCTCCTGATCTTCGTCTACCTCCTGCCCTTCGTCCATCCGGTCTCGACGTTGATGCTTTCCGACCTGGCCCTGCTGCGCGGCTACGACCGCCGGTGGCTCAGCCTGGACGAAATTTCCCCCGACCTCATACGATCGGTCATGATGAGTGAGGATGGCCAGTTCTGTTTCCACGGAGGCGTGGACTGGGCGCAGATGCGCGGTGTTCTGGAGGATGCCCTGGACGGCGAGGCCACCCGGGGAGCGAGCACCATCCCGATGCAGACGGCAAAGAACCTCTTTCTGTGGAACGGCCGGTCCTTCATCCGTAAGGGACTTGAGTTGCCGCTAGCGATGTCCGCCGACGTCGTCTGGTCCAAGCGGCGGATGATGGAGATCTATCTGAACGTTGCCGAATGGGGCCCGGGCATCTACGGCGCCGAGGCCGCCGCCCAGCACCATTTCAAGGTTTCGGCGTCCAAGCTCTCTGCGAGGCAGGCAGCGCTTCTTGCCGTTGCTCTTCCCAATCCTATCACGCGGGTGGCGGGTAAGCCGGGTCGGGGCATGCAGCGGCTGGCCTCGATCGTCGAGCGCCGCGCGCGCAACTCGGCCGATTACATCAAATGCCTTGATGGGTGAGTCTCAGCGTTTTCATTGGCCGCGCATTTGCGATCGGCTTATAGCGGTAAGCGAAGACGTGGGAGAGGTATCGTGGACAAACTCATCCTTTTCATTGCCAACAAGAACTATTCCTCCTGGTCCTTCCGGCCGTGGATCGCGCTTACCGCTGCCGCGGTGCCCTTCGAAGAGGTACTGATACCCTTTGACTTTCCGTCCGGTAACCCGAAGTTCGGCGAGATTTCCCCTACTGGCAGGGTGCCGGTTCTGCATCACGGGCCGCTTCGTGTCTGGGAGGCCCTGTCGATCATCGAATATGTCGCTGAACTTTTCCCGCAAAGCGGGCTGTGGCCGGACGATTCCCGCGAGCGCGCTGTTGCGCGCTCGGTCTCGATGGAAATGCTCTCCGGGTTCCGCGCGCTGCGCCGCGCGTGTCCCATT
>JAEYTV010000487.1 GCA_023433855.1 Pseudomonadota bacterium
GTCCTGAAGCTTGTCCAGCGCCTGGTTGAAGTCGCTCCGGAGCCGATCCAGCCTGCCTGCGAAGGGTTTTTCGAGACGATAGGCGACATCGCCGTTGGCCAGATTGGCAAGCCCTGCGGCGAGTGAATCCATGGCGAACTCGATTTCCGCCGCTTCCCGGGCCTTTTCCGCGTCATTGGCGAGACGCTCACGCTCCGTGGTTTCGCGCAGCGCATCGGTATCGCGGGACAGACGCAGCTTCTCGATCGCCGCATCCTTGAAGACTGCAACCGCAGCAGCCATGCGGCCGACTTCGTCGCCGCGATCCAGCGCCGGAACCTCGATGTCGTTGTTGCCACCGGCCAGCTGCGCCATGGCGTCAGTCATCTCCACGATCGGGGTGACGATGGCGCGGGAAAGAGCCCACACCAGGCAGGCGGCGATCAGCCCGGCGACCGCCCCACCTGCCAGCAAGGCGATCAGCAGGTCGCGGAACGCGTCTGCCTGCTGCGAGCGGGTGCCTGCCGTCAGTTCCATCGACTGTTTCTTCATCTTGGCGGCGACTTCGCGGAAGGTGTCGAGCTGACCCTTGGCCTGGTTGCGACCGATTTCGATCACCTGATCAAGCGGCAGGTCGCTGTTCTTGCGGGCAGCAAGCTGCGGTTCGGTGAGCTGCACGTGGAAGACGTCGGCGGCTGCGCGCATGGCGTCCAGAGATGCGAGCAGATCCGGCATGCCGGCGGCAGCCTTCCTGGCGGCTTCGATCGCCGCAATCATCTTCTCACGATTGGCGAAGACATCGTTGTAGGTGCTGTCGCTCTTGAACAACAGGAAGCCGCGCTGGTTTACAGCCTGCTCCAGCATGGCTTCGAGCGCGGCATCCACGTTCATGGTGATTTCCTGCGCCGTGACCTGTTCCACTGAGGCGTGGTAGGACCTCGAGGCTTGCCAATAGACACCCGCCGACGCAAACAGGCAAACGGACATCAACGCGACGAAGGTAATGATCAGCTTCTTGTTGAGGGAGAGGTTCTTCAATGACATGGCGACTTTCGCTTTTCTCGGACGACACAAGCTCGGCGTCTCCTCCAACCCGAAGGAAAGCCCAAGTGGATTAAGATTGCGTTGAGCGGCTACCCCAGTTTTCGGGTGCGACAGGGTTGCCAGCCAGTTGCGAGCCGGGCATTGACTACAGTCATGTCCAAAACCAATCAAACCCAGCGCCTGGACCAGCTCCTGGTATCCCTCCGCCTGTTCGACAGCCGGTCACGCGCGCGCGACGCGATCGCACGGGGTACCGTGGAGGTTGACGGGGCGGTCGTGACAAAGGCCGGGCAGACATTTGCCCCCGGAGTGCGGGTGACCGTGAGCGATCCTGCGAAGGCCTACGTCTCGCGGGCGGCGTTGAAACTTGTGGCGGCGCTCGACCATTTCAACCTCAGTCCTCAGGGCAGGAACTGCATGGATGTTGGTTCCTCCACCGGCGGCTTCACCCAGGTGCTGCTCGAACGGGGGGCGGCGCATGTCGTCGCGATCGATGTCGGTCACGGCCAGATGCATGAGCGGCTCGCCGCCGACCAGCGGGTGACCAACATCGAGGGTTTGAATGCCCGGACCCTCACCCCAGAACACCTCAGCGGCCGGCAGATCGATTTCGTCGTTTCCGACGTTTCCTTCATCTCGCTGAGGCTTGCCCTCCCGCCGGCATTGAACCTCGCGGAGCCGGGGGCCATATGCGTGCTTCTCGTCAAGCCGCAGTTCGAGGCAGGACGGGAGGCCATCGGCAAGGGAGGCCTTCTGCGTCACCCGGAAAAGGCGCCGCTTGTCGCGTCCGAGCTGGAGCGGTGGCTGACGGAAGAAATGGGCTGGACGAGCCTTGGGCTGATTGCCTCCCCCATCGCGGGCGGCGACGGCAACCAGGAGTTCCTGCTCGCTGGAATGAAATCAAGATGAGTACAGAAACAGTAAAGATCACACGGCTGGGCGCCCAGGGCCATGGCATCGCCAACGGAGCAGACGGCCCGATCTATGTTCCCCATGCCCTGCCCGGAGAAACGGTGGCGATTGCCCGCAACGGCAGTCAGGGGACGCTGTTGTCGACGGCCGTCACCTCCCCTCAACGCGTGAGCCCGCTCTGTCGACATTTCGATCCGGACCGCGACGCCTGCGGCGGATGCTCCCTCCAGCATCTGGCCAATGAACCATATGTGGCCTTCAAGCAGGGTCTCATCACGGATGCCTTGAGGGCAAAAGGGCTGGCGCCGCCGGTGGCCGAGCTTTTGACGGCCCAGGTGGGTGAGCGGCGGCGCACCGTCTTTTCGGTGCGGAAGACGGAAAAAGACATCCTGGTCGGTTTCAACCGCGCAGGTACGAACCATATCGTGTCGATCGTGGAGTGTCCCATTGCCTCGCCGGCCATCATGGCGCAGTTCGATGCCGTTCGTGCAGTCGCGCAGGCACTCGCCTCCGGTCCGGAGACATTCCGCGTGACGGTGCTGGAAACACTTGTCGGTCTTGATCTTGCTGCCGAGGGCTTGAAACCGCTTTCTGACAAGCAGCGCCGGGCGGTCACCGAAACGGTCCTCGGTCTGAAGGGCATCGCCCGCGTCTCAACCAATGGTGAGGTACTGATC
>JAEYTV010000504.1 GCA_023433855.1 Pseudomonadota bacterium
ATCATCGCCAATCTGCCGTACAATGTCGGCACGCAGCTTCTCCTCAACTGGCTGCTGCCGGACGACGACGGGTGGCCGCCCTTCTGGGAAAGCCTGACGCTGATGTTCCAGAAGGAAGTGGGACTGAGGATCGTGGCGGACGAGGAAGACGACCACTATGGTCGCCTCGGTGTACTCGCCGGCTGGCGCACCAACGCGCAGATGGTGTTCGATGTGCCTCCGCAGGCTTTCACACCTCCTCCGAAGGTCACGTCGACAGTCGTGCACCTGACGCCTCGCGCCAATCCCCTGCCCTGCGAGGTCGGGAAGCTTGAGCGCGTGACGCAGGCCGCTTTCGGCCAGCGACGGAAAATGCTGCGCCAGAGCTTGAAGCCGCTCGGTGGAGAAGCCTTGCTCTCAAAAGCCGGCATAGATCCGCAGAGGCGGGCGGAAACCCTGTCCGTGGAAGAGTTCGTCAGGCTGGCAAACTGCCTCTAAGCCCGGTGCGGCGACCGATCCGTCATGGCGAGGAATGAGGAACCAATCGTCCGGTCGTGAGTTGGTGACTTCAAGCCAAAAGGGACCCCCGACATGCGAGCCGCGATCGTCGCTCTGATCTCTGCCACTTGCCTTGCCTCTGGTGCGTCTGCTTCCGAAGAGGACTTCCTCAACTCTATACAAGGGCAATGGATTGGCGGCGGCTCCGTGCTGACAAGGCTCGGGGGAGGCAATGTCGACGTCTCGTGCGAGATGCAGTCCAAAGCCAATTCCGCCAACTTTTCGATGAACGGTACCTGCCGGGCGCTTGCCGTGCTCAGCCGCAGCTTTAACGCCAGCGTCAAGGCGACCAACAACTCCTACTCCGGCACCTATGTCGGCATTTCCGGCAAACCCTCAAAGCTGGTCGGCAGCCGAAAAGGCAACACGATCAACCTCGATGTCACATGGGCGAACACCCTCTACGGAGACCGGAAAGCGAAGATGACGATCGAAAAGGTCGGCGACAACGGTCTTCGCATTCGGACCATCGACCGAGATCCGAGATCGGGCGAGTCCATCGTGACGACGCAATTGAACCTGCGGCGGCGGTGATGCCGTCGCTCCGGATCAGAACCTTTTCCGGCGGATTTACGCGTCACGTCGGCTCAGGTGAGTCGCAAGGTCTACCCGTAGGTGCAGCTCGCAGCATGGCTCCGGGACCGTGTTGCTGGTCGATCAGCGGGCCGTGTCAGCCAGCAGAATGCCACGAACGAGCAGGAAAAGGCTCTAAAGCTTCGGCTCTTCCGTCAGCAGGGCCTCCACGAAATTGAACAGTCCGTGGCGCCGGTCGCGGCGCACACGCTCGGCATTGACGATGCAGTTTACGTTGCGAAAAGCCTCGTCCAGATCGTCATTGATGATGACGTAATCATATTCGCGCCAATGCTCGATCTCAGCGCGGGAATTCAAGAGGCGAGTGCGGATCACCTCTTCCGAGTCCTCGGCGCGGCGATGCAGCCGGGACTGCAGTTCGGTCATCGTCGGAGGCAGGACGAAAATCGATACCACGTCAGCCTTCATCTTTTCCTGCAATTGCCGGGCGCCCTGCCAGTCGATGTCGAACAGCATGTCGCGGCCCTCACCCATCGCCGCTTCAACCGGCTCGCGCGGGGTGCCATAAAAGTTGCCGTGAACCTCCGCCCACTCCAGAAGCGAGTCGGAGTCGCGCAGCCGCTCGAATTCCCGGATGCTGATAAAGTGGTAGTGCTTTCCGGCGATCTCGCTCGGCCGACGCTGGCGGGTCGTGACGCTGACGGAAATCTCAAGGCTCGGGTCGGACTCCAGGAGATTACGGGCGATCGTCGACTTGCCAGCACCGGAAGGTGAGGAAAGCACCAGCATCAGCCCGCGCCGGGAGATCTTCACGGCGGATGGCGGCTTGCCCTGTGACTGCTGCGCCGGGCTCATTCTCTACTCCAGATTCTGGACCTGTTCGCGGAACTGGTCGATGACGACTTTCAATTCGATACCGGCCGCCGTTACAGCAGCAGAGTTCGATTTGGAACAGATCGTATTCGCTTCCCGGTTAAATTCCTGTGCAAGGAAGTCGAGCCTGCGTCCGACCGGACCGCCGCGGTCAATGAGATCGCCCGCCGCCGCGACATGCGCCTTCAGACGGTCGATCTCTTCACGCAGGTCAGCCTTTGTGGCGAGAAGTGCCGCCTCTGCATGCAGCCGGTCGCGATCGAATATCGAGCCGTCCTGCAGTAGCGCCTCGATCTGCATCGACAGCCGCCGCGCCAGTTCGTCCGGCATACGCGAGGGATCTTTTTCGACGATCTCGACCAGATCGGCAATGCGCCCAATCTGGCCCCTGAGGACAGACGCCAGTGCGGCGCCTTCCGCCTCGCGCATGTGCTGGAGGCGGATCAGCGCGTCCGCAAGCCCGACCATGATCGCCGCGTCCCGGGCGGCAAGCCCTGCTTCATCCTCCTCTGCCTCCCGGATGTCGACGAGCCCCCGGATTCCAAGCAGGGTGTCGAGCCTCAAAGGGGAAGGATCGACAAGATCGCCAAGCTCTTCACGCAGTGCCAGCACGGCGTTCAAGGCATCCCGGTTGAGCACTGCCTCCACGCGGGTCTCGGCAAGTGTCAGGGTGAGCCCCGCCTGCAGATTGGCGCGAGAGAACTTTTCCGAAATCAGCCGCCGCACCTCCGGCTCCAGCCGTTCCAGTCCAGACGGCAGGCGAAGGCGGATGTCCAGCCCCTTGCCGTTCACTGAACGCAGTTCCCAGGCGAAGCGGCTGCGCCCGCTGGATCCTTCGCTGCGGGCAAAGCCCGTCATGGACTGCAAAGTCATCAAGCTCTCCAGGATGGTGCGCGGACCCGCCCGCCAACCGAACGGTCAGTTGCTCTTCGGCGGCTGTTCCGCTTCCGGCCCGTCCGGCTGACCGTCCACCACCAGTTCGGGGCTGGCTGCACGCTCAGCCTCGATCTTGCGCCAACGACGTACATTGGCGTTGTGTTCCTCGAGCGTTGCCGCGAAGGCGTGGCCACCCGTGCCGTCCGCCACGAAATAGAGATCGTTGGTGCGCCACGGATTGGCGACCGCCTCCAAGGCGGCGCGCCCCGGATTGGAAATCGGCGTCGGGGGCAGTCCCTTGATCTGATAGGTATTGTAAGGTGTGACCTTCGCGAGATCGGATTTGTATATCGGCCGCTCCGAGGGCTTGCCCTCTCCGCCAAAGAGCCCGTAGACGATCGTCGGGTCCGACTGGAGGCGCATTCCCTTCTGAAGCCGGTTGATGAAGACGGAGGCGACACGCGCCCGCTCATCGTCCTTGCCAGTCTCCTTCTCGACGATGGAGGCCAGGATGACGAATTCTTCCTTCGTCTTGATCGGCAGGTCCGGATCACGCTTTTCCCAGATCTGATCGATCAGCTTCTGCTGGTTGACCAGCATCTGCTGGATGATGTCTGCCCGCTTGCTGCCGCGCGAGAACTTATAGGTGTCAGGTCTAAGGCTTCCTTCAGCCGGAAGCTCGGACGGCAGGTCGCCCTCCAGCACCGGGTCCTCGGCAAGCCGCAACATCATCTGGCGCACCGTCAGGCCCTCGGGCAGAACGACGGAATAAAGAATGGATTTGCCCGATTCCAGCAGTTCCATGATGCTGTTCATCGAGGCTTTCGCCTTGATTTCGTATTCCCCCGCCTTGAGGGTCTCCCCGTCCCGCAGATAGCTCGCCGTCATGTAACGGAAGATGCGTGCATCCGAGATTATCCCGTTGCGTTCCAGGCTATTGGCGATTTCAGCCAGCCCGCTGCCTGGCCGGACAGTGAAGCGTGCGTTGGCTTCAAGGGGACCGGGCCCCTGGAAGGTCGAGAGCATGTAGTAGAAGGCTGCAACCCCGGCAACGCAGATGATCACTACCAGCGTCATCACGAAGTTCAGGAAGATGACCAGTTGACTGCGCGCCTTCTTGGAGCGGCGCGGTGGCTCGGGCACGCGCTCCGGCTTCAAGGCTTCATTCGGCGACTTTGGAATGATCGGGCCCCGGCCGCTGCTGGCCGGGATGTCATTTCCATGATGTGTATCGCTCAACCGCACCCCCCAGGACACTCACGTATTTTCGACCGCTGTTTGGCCAACCAATGCGGCAAAAAACAGGTCTAGAAGCTGAAAGGAGCAGAACCGGGTAGCCCAACTCCCTTTTGTGATGACGTTCAGGCGTCGTAGCGGCGCATCACCAGGGAAGCATTGGTGCCGCCAAAGCCGAAGGAATTGGAGAGCGCCACATTGATCTCGCGTGCGCGCGCCTTGTGCGGCACGAGGTCGATGGCCGTCTCCACGTCGGGATTGTCAAGGTTCAAGGTCGGCGGGGCTATATTGTCGCGGATCGCCAGCGCGGCGAAGATCGCCTCCACGGCCCCGGCTGCGCCAAGAAGATGGCCGATCGCCGACTTCGTGGACGACATCGAGATCTTCGAAGCTGCATTGCCGACCAGCCTCTCGACGGCCCCCAGTTCGATGGTATCGGCCATGGTCGATGTGCCATGGGCATTGATGTAGTCGATGTCGGACGCATCAAGGCCGGCTCGCTTGAGTGCCGCGGACATGCAGCGGAATGCACCCTCTCCGTCTTCAGACGGTGCGGTGATATGGAAGGCATCGCCGGAAAGACCGTAGCCCACCACTTCCGCATAGATCTTGGCGCCGCGAGCCTTGGCGTGCTCCAGTTCTTCGAGAACCACGATGCCGGCACCTTCGCCCATGACGAAGCCATCGCGATCGCGATCATAGGGGCGGGACGCCTTCTGAGGATCGTCATTATGCTGGGTCGACAGTGCCTTGCAAGCGGCGAAACCGGCGAGAGCTATACGGCAGATAGGCGATTCCGCGCCGCCAGCCAACATCACGTCCGCATCGCCGAGAGCGATCAGACGTGCCGCATCGCCGATCGCATGCGCGCCGGTGGAACAGGCCGTGACGACCGCGTGGTTCGGACCGCGCAGTTTGTGGCGGATCGATACCTGGCCAGAGACGAGGTTGATCAGCCGGCCCGGAATGAAGAAGGGGGATATCCGGCGAGGACCCTTGTCCCGGAGCGTATAGCCTGCCTCGACGATGCCATCGAGCCCTCCGATGCCGGACCCGATCAGCACGCCGGTGGCGATCTGATCCTCGTCCGTTCGAGGATGCCAATCCGCATCGTTGAGCGCCATTTCAGCGGCGGCCATTCCGTAGACTATGAACGGATCGACCTTTCGCTGTTCCTTCGGCTCCATCCATTGATCGACATTGAAGGTACCGTCCGAACCATCGCCGACAGGTATGCGGCAGGCCACCTTGGCGGGAAGGTCCTCGACCTCGAACTCCGTGACGACACGTGCGGCGTTTCCACCGGCAAGCAGCCGCTGCCAGCTCACTTCCGTTCCGCATCCAAGAGGAGATACCATGCCGGTACCGGTGATAACGACACGTCTCATCGCCCGCGTTCCACCCTGAATTTCACGTCTTGGGACCAGGCCCAGTTGTTGAAACGGCCCGAGCGAGCGGGCCGTTGTCGGGAGTTACCTGGTGGCTCTCCCAGATCTCTTGATCGATCAGGCCTGAGCCTTTTCGATGAACTTCACGGCATCGCCGACGGTCAGAATGGAATCTGCGGCATCATCTGGGATCTCGACGCCGAACTCTTCCTCAAAAGCCATGACCAGTTCGACGGTGTCGAGCGAGTCAGCGCCAAGATCGTCGATGAAGCTGGCACCTTCAACGACCTTGTCGGCATCGACGCCGAGATGGTCAACAACAATTTTCTTCACGCGTTCTGCGATATCGCTCATGTCGGTTTCCTCGACCTTTGTCTTTATCGAATGCCCTCGCGGCATCCGCATCCTGATAAAACCTGCAACCGCCACCCTTACGGCACCGATGCGGGCAAACCCGTTCGCCCCTTCTCAGTTCCTGCCATGTCGTTCTCACGCAATATGACGGCCTGCATTCCGGGGTGACTTCTCACAGTCATGGCCCGCTTAACACGGTTTGACTGTTCCGCAAAGCCAGAATCTATTCCAACCCACCCCTGCTAACAGGCGATTGGAACGGAAGTCCACAACATCCGGCTTGGCCTAGATCATCGCCATGCCGCCGTTGACATGGATAGTCTGTCCAGTGATATAGCCTGCCTCGTTGGAGGCAAGATAGAGGACGGCAGCGGCAATGTCGGAGCCGGCCCCCATCCGCTTCATCGGGATAGCGCCAAGGATCGCTTCCTTCTGCTTGTCATTGAGCTTGCCCGTCATGGCGCTTTCGATGAAGCCCGGGGCAACACAGTTGACGGTGACGTTGCGGGTGGCGATTTCCTGCGCCAGCGACTTCGAGAACCCGATCATGCCCGCCTTCGAGGCGCAGTAGTTGGCCTGGCCCGGATTTCCTGTCACGCCCACCACGGAGGTGATGTTGATGATGCGGCCGTAGCGGCGGCGCATCATCGGATGCGTGAGTTCCCGGGTAAGACGGAACACCGCGGTCAGGTTGACTTCCAGCACAGAATCCCAGTCGTCGTCGCTCATGCGCACGAAGAGGCCGTCCTTGGTGATCCCGGCGTTGTTGACCAGTATGTCGACACCGCCCAGCTCCGCTTCGGCCTTTTCCCCGAGTGCCTTGACCTCGGCACGATCGGACAGGTTTGCGGGGAAGATCTTCACCCGGTCTCCGAGTTCGCCAGCCAGGGCCTCCAGCTTCTCCACGCGGGTGCCATGCAGGCCGACGATCGCACCCTGCTGATGCAGCATGCGGGCGATCTCTTCGCCGAGTCCGCCGGTTGCGCCCGTTACCAAGGCCTTGCGGCCTGTCAAATCAAACATCGGATCGTTCCTTTCTGAAGCATTCGCTCCCTCTACCGCGAAACACCCGCGATAGCGTCATGCAGCCAATCAGAAGTCAAAGTTCATCGTCTGACATCTGAAACAGTCGCTACTCCCGGCGGGCTCAGCCAAGCAGGGCAGCTAGCGCGGCATCGATATCGGAAGGAGTGTTGACGGCGACACCCGAAACGTTCTTGTCGATCCTGCGCGCAAGACCGGTCAGCACCTTGCCGGAGCCGATCTCGTAAAGTGTGGTGGCGCCGTTGGCGGCCAACCATTCCACCGTTTCACGCCAGCGAACTTGACCCGTCACCTGGGCCACCAACAGCTTCACGATCTCGTCTGCATCCTGCACGGGCGCTGCACGCACATTGGCGACAAGCGGCACGACGGGATTGCTGCGCTCGACCAGGTCCAGCGCGTGGCGCATGGCGTCTGCGGCCGGCGCCATCAGGGCGCTGTGGAAGGGCGCCGACACTGGCAGCATGATGGCCCGCTTTGCACCCTTTTCGCTGGCGAGTGCCGCAGCGCGTTCAACAGCGGCCTTGGAACCGGAGATGACGAGCTGGCCACCGCCGTTGTCGTTGGCAATCTGGCAAATGCCTTCCGAACGCGCCGCGTCGCAGAGGGCATCGACGTCACCCTGATCAAGACCGATGATCGCCGCCATCGCGCCCTGCCCCACCGGTACAGCCGACTGCATGGCGTCACCACGGATGCGCAGGAGCCTTGCCGTATCGGACAGCGAGAACGTGCCGGCGGCACATAGGGCGGAGTATTCACCAAGCGAATGGCCTGCGACATAAGCGACCTTGTCGGCGAGCCTGAGGCCGCGCGCTTCCATCACCCGGATCGTCGCCACGGAGACCGCCATCAGCGCAGGCTGGGCGTTGGCGGTCAGCGTCAGCGTTTCCTCGGGTCCATTCCACATGATGTCGGAGAGCTTCTGGCCAAGCGCCTCGTCGACCTCCTCGAAAACTGCGCGTGCTTCGGAATAGGCGTCCGCCAGGTCCTTGCCCATGCCGACGGACTGGCTGCCCTGTCCGGGGAACGTGAATGCAATGCTCATGGGGTATTCCTTCCCTTGTCCTTGCCTTTCCATTCACACTTGAGGTTGCCAAGTCAAGGGTGGCGGCATGTCGCGCAGGCAACCGGGGCAGGCCTATCCCCTTGCGCAATGTCGAATCCTCCTTAAAGTCCTGCCGACTTTCCAAGGATCGGACGCTATTCCATGAAATACAAGAAACTCGGGCGCACGGACCTTTCCGTGTCAGAAATCTGCCTTGGCACCATGACCTGGGGTACGCAGAACACGGAAGCGCAAGCCCACGAGCAGATCGACCATGCTGTGGAACAGGGCGTCAACTTCCTCGATACGGCCGAGCTTTATCCGACGACACCCGTCAGTGCCGACACCTACGGTCGCACCGAGGAGATCATCGGCACATGGCTCAAGAAGACCGGCAGACGGTCCGAGATCATCCTGGCCTCAAAGATCGCCGGCAGCGGCCGTCCCCATATCCGCGACGGCAGGGATATCGCGTCGGCCACGATCCGCGAGGCTGTGGATGCCAGCCTGAAGCGGCTGCAGACCGACTACCTCGATCTCTACCAGATCCACTGGCCCAATCGCGGGACCTACCATTTCCGCAATTCCTGGAGCTTCGACGCTTCTCAACAGAACCGGGAAAAGGCGGCGGCCGACATCGCCGAAATCCTCGAGACGTTGGGTGAGATCGTCAAGGAAGGAAAGATCCGTGCGATCGGTCTTTCCAACGAAAGCGCTTGGGGTACGCTCAGATACCTGAGACTGTCGGAGAAACGGAACCTGCCGAGGGTGGCTTCAATCCAGAACGAGTACAACCTGCTCTATCGGCAGTTCGACCTCGATCTTGCGGAAGTTTCGCATCATGAAGATGTCGGACTGCTCGCCTATTCGCCGCTTGCTGCCGGCATTCTCACCGGCAAGTACCAGGACGGACAACGGCCGGACGGCAGCCGCGCCACGATCAATACCGATCTGGGCGGGCGGCTGACGCCCTACCAGGAGCCGGCCGTCAGGGCCTATCTCGACATCGCATCGCGACACGGACTAGACCCGGCGCAGATGGCCCTCGCCTTCTGCCTGTCGCGTCCCTTCATGGCGTCGGTCATTATCGGAGCAACCACCGTGGAGCAGCTCAAGACGGATTTGGGGGCAGTCAAGGTGACGCTTTCCGAGGAGGTGATGAAGGATATCGCCGAGATCCATCGGCGATATCCCATGACGCTATAGGTTACGCGGTCGGGGGAGCGGCTGGCTCCACGACCTGGCCACCGGCGGGCGCCGGCGCGGGCTGGAACGGGGCGCCGTCCACCGGCAGACCGGAGAGACGGATCACCGTCGGGAGCCCCCACCTGCGACCATTGACCTCCTCGTCGGCATTGAGGCCAGGCTCGCCGGCGGCGATAAGGCCCTGATCGACAGCCTGCAGGAGTTCATCCTTGTCGGGCGTCCACCCCGGCTCCAGATTGTAGAAGGACAACGGATCGCCCTTCAGCAGCCCCGCGAAAGTCGACGCGACTATGATGGAGCCGAGCGTGCCGAGACGCTTGCCGGCGCCGCCGACGGTCAGGTCGGAACCGGCCGCGACTGCATCAAACTCCGCCTCGCGCAGGATGTAGTACCAGAGGGATTCCCGCTCCGCCTCGGCTATGTCGATGATTGGAACGTCGAGCAGCTTGGCGACCTCGATCGCGGACGGCAACTGCATTCTGACGCCGCGGACGAGGTTCCTGGCCGCCAGCACATTGAGGATCTTCGTGTTGTCGCCCGGGCTGACGGGGTCCTCCGGCATTTCTCTTAGCGCGTTTGCAAGCACGCTGTCGAACTGTCGAGCGACCTGCGGGAAACGCGGCGTCACAGAGGACGACATCATCAAGAACCAGTCCCACTGGATGACGCGATCCGGATGCAACGCGCGGAAACCCCTGAGGTCGTCCGCATTGAGCTTGAACGTCGGAGTGAATACCCCCACCCCCTTGGCAAGATTGGTCTGGTAACCGTTGCGCACCAGTGTGTGGCCGAAGCGGTAGGCCGCGACGGAAAACTCAAGGGGCATGAAGGGATTGTTCTTCCAGTCGTAGACGTCCTCGTAGCCAAGCTTCCAGGCCGTCCGTCCGTGACCGGCATCGGGATCCTTCCTGAGCGCCTTCTCGTGAACGGTCGGGTCACAGATGCGGGCGACGTAATCGTTCCAGACGATCCATTGATAGAGCCGCCGCATTGTCTTGCGCGCCGCCTCGAAGGCATTGCGGGGCGACATCCCCTTCTGGATCGCGGTGGTGGTCAGGGTATTGTGGGCGAGCAGGAATGCCAGGTGGAGTTGAGCCACGATGGCGTTCTCGTCGTTGCGCGGATCGCCGATCAGCGCGATTTCCTGCCCGCCCGAGACCCGCGGCAGGTCCTTGAAGGGTGAGCCGGCAATCTCGCCAATGCGGAAACGACCCGGCGCATTCTTGTCATAGAGATAGGGCTGCGCGTCGGGCCCCTGCCCGTAAATACAGTCGAGATCGAGTCGCGGGGTCCTGAAATTGTGGAGCCGGTTGGGATCGAGCTCCGCCTCGCTGAGCGGCGTCGTATCCAGTGTCAAGTCATGGTCGATGAACTGGCCGAAATAGACGTAACCGGATGGAAGCTCAGCATCACCTGCCGGCGGCGCCGCGGCGTCGACCATCCTGTTCGCCACAAAATCCATGAAATAGGCCTCCAACGCCCCAGCACTGCCGATTCCAGGCCCCGTGAAAGCCGTCGTATCCGGCTCCCAACCTGCAAGCTCCGGAAACAACCTGCCGAACCCTCCCTGGTAAAATCGGGAACGCGGAGCCGTTACCTCGAAGTTCTTCTCTCCGTGATGCATGATGAATCCCCTCCATCAAGGTTGGATACCCACCAGTTCTCTCCCCGGAACTCATAGTCACCCTTTTTCAGCACACACCTAGTAGACCGATGGCGGTAGGCGCATCAGCCATGAGAGGTAGAAAAAGGGGGCGGGCCTCATCAGCACCTCTTCAACATGGCCTGGAGCAGGAGCTGTTTGTGCCACTGGCGGCGCGATAGCCGCAGAAGCGGGCTGCGCACGATATTGGGG
>JAEYTV010000525.1 GCA_023433855.1 Pseudomonadota bacterium
TGGGGAGGCCTACACGATGAACACCTCCCTTCTCCAATCGCGCCAGCGGATCGAAGCGCAGATCGAAGACCTCATCGCCCTCCTCGATCTGCTCGACGGTGATCCGGACGTCGAAGCGAACGGCGACGAACTCGACGTAGGCATGCCCGCGAACTGGTGCGCCTCGCGCAGCTACGCAGCGACAGTCCGGGAAGATGACGAGGATGGTGCCGACGACGAGTTCAGCGGCGACGAACACGAGCCATAATGCGGATGGTCTACCCCTCTGGGATTACGCGTCCACATCCCCGAGGAACTGAAGCAGCTTCAGAAAGATGGCTGGATATCCTAACACTAAGACACGGGCACTGTGGCATCCGTACATCAGCGTACGCCAGAATTCAGGAGCATCCCAAGCCTAAAGTGGGGAAGTAAGTGGGGAAGCAGCAAAGCGTTCCTCAAAACTTCTTCTAAAAACAATCGCTTGCGGAAAAAGCGTGGCGGACAGAGAGGGATTCGAACCCTCGATACGCTTTCACGTATACACGCGTTCCAGGCGTGCGCCTTCAACCACTCGGCCACCTGTCCTTGAGAAAGGGCTGCGCGCAAATCAGTAACGCAGCGGTCGGGCGCGATATATACTGATGAATTGCGCGCGATCAACCGGAATCTGCGATTTTTGACAGGCTTGGACAAAAGGGTGGCGGCGCGTTGCAAAACCCGGTTCATCCGGTTTATCTAAGGTCGACTGGGACGTGAAGCAGGTTGATCGATCGCGAATGGCTTGGCTGAGATGAGGTTCCTGCAGGGCATTTTCCGCTTTCTGAGCGCTCTCGCGCTGCTGGCGGCGATCTTCGCCGGCACGCTCGATTCGATCCAGTCCGTGTCCGCTTCGTCGATCGTCCTCACGAGTCTCGGCAATGCCTGGCTCAATCTTGATCCGGAGAGCCTCGCGTTTGCCGAGATCTCCGCTGGTGCCTACATCAGCGACGATCTCTGGCGTCCATTCGTGACTCCGGTCCTGGCGCAACCCGCCTGCGCATTGTTTCTGGGGCTAGCATTGCTCTTCTGGATTGCCGGATATCGGAGGCGATCCTTCGCGGGACCGTTTTCCGCCTGAAGGCATCCGCTGTTGGCACGGACGGCGGGCGCTGCGGGCGGAGTTGCGGACGGAGGCCCCCGCCTTTGCTCCGGCGCCGGAAAAACGGGTCGGATGAAAACGCCCGACCTTGCGCGACGACAGGTCGCGTCTGCGGTTGCCATTGTCTTTGTTGAACTTTTGGCTGCGAAAGGATTTTTACCAGTTGAAAAAAATCTGGTGAAATTTTGCATGGCTCGTGCAACAGTGACCGCAGCCAGACCGTGAAAGGGCAGGTGGCCGCAATCGTACCGGGAACGGACGTGCGGGAGGATTCAAACAGTTAAAAACGGGGCTGACTGATGAAAAGAACCCTTTTGAGCTTGATTGCCTTGGCTGCAATGTCGGGGACCGCGCTTGCGGCCGATGTCAAGCCGGCGCTGGTCTATGGCACGGGCGGCAAGTTCGACAAGTCCTTCAACGAGGCCGCCTTCGCTGGCGCGGAGCAGTTCAAGAAAGAGACTGGCATCGAGTACCGCGACTTCGAGCCGACCAGCGACACCCAGGGTGAGCAGGCGATCCGCAACTTCGCAAGCCGCGGATACAACCCCGTCGTTGCCGTTTCCTTCGCCTGGACGTCTGCTGTGGAAAAAGTCGCGGGCGAGTATCCCGACACCACCTTCGTGATTGTCGATTCTGTGGTCGATATGCCGAACGTCCGCTCCGTCGTCTACAAGGAAGAGGAAGGGTCCTACCTTGTTGGCGTGCTCGCCGGTCTGGCCTCGAAAACCGGCAAGGTAGGCTTTGTCGGTGGCATGGACATCCCGCTGATCCGCAAATTCGGCTGCGGTTATGTCCAGGGCGTCAAGGCAGCCAGGCCCGACGCGCAGGTTTTCCAGAACATGACGGGCACCACCGGTGCGGCATGGAACGACCCGGTCCGCGGTGGCGAATTGACCAAGAACCAGATCGACCAGGGCGCCGACGTGATTTACGCTGCCGCCGGTGCAACTGGTCTCGGCGTGCTGCAGACGGCGGCAGACAACAAGAAGCTCTCCATCGGCGTTGACTCCAACCAGAACCACCTGCATCCCGGCTCCGTGCTGACCTCGATGGTCAAGCGCGTGGACCTTGCCGTCCACGACGCGTTCAATGACCTCAAGGAAGACAAGTTCACTGCGGGCGTCCAGGCCCTTGGCGTCAAGGAAGACGGGGTAGCCTACGCACTTGACGACAACAACAAGTCCCTGATCACGGAAGACATGAAGGCGGCCGTCGAAAAGGCAAAGGCCGACATCATTGCCGGCACGGTCAAGGTGCACGATTACATGTCGGACAACTCCTGCCCGAACTGAGACAGTGGGTTGAAGAGCGCATGGCGGTGCTGATCGCCGTGCGCCCTTTCTGCATATCACGTGGAAAGGCGGATCATTGAACCTCGACTCTCCCAACAAGCCCGCCATCGAGCTTGTCGGCATCGACAAGAAATTCGGCGCGGTCCATGCAAACAAGAACATCAATCTGACTGTCGCCAAGGGCTCCATCCACGGCATCGTCGGCGAAAACGGTGCCGGGAAGTCGACCCTGATGTCGATTCTCTATGGCTTCTATCACGCAGATGAAGGCGAGATTCGCATCGCCGGGGTCCCCGCCGCCATTCGCGACAGCCAGACGGCGATCGCCTCGGGGATCGGCATGATCCACCAGCATTTCATGCTGGTGGAGAACTTCACCGTCCTAGAGAACGTCATGCTCGGCGCCGAGGGCGGGCAACTGCTGCGCAAGGGCGTAGCCAGCGCCCGGAAAGAGCTGAAGCGCCTCGAGGACGATTACGGGCTGGAAGTCGATCCGGACGCACTGATCGAGGAACTGCCGGTCGGCAGCCAGCAGCGGGTGGAGATTCTGAAGGCGCTCTATCGGGGCGCAGAGATTCTCATCCTCGACGAGCCGACTGGTGTGCTGACGCCTGCCGAAGCGGACCACCTGTTCAAAGTGCTCCGCGTCCTGCGCGATCAAGGGAAGACGATCATCCTTATTACGCACAAGCTGCGTGAGATCATGGCGATCACCGACACCGTCTCGGTGATGCGGCGGGGCGAGATGGTCGCCACCCGCAAGACCGCGGAAACATCGGTGGAAGAGTTGGCGGAGTTGATGGTTGGCCGCCGCGTCCTGTTGCGTGTTCAGAAGGGCGAAGCAAACCCGGGCAAGGTTCTGCTCGCTGTCAGGAACCTTACCGTCAAGGACGGCCGCGGCGTCACCATGGTGGATGACGTCTCCTTCGATATCCGCGCTGGCGAAATCGTCGGCATCGCAGGCGTTGCCGGGAACGGGCAGTCGGAGCTTCTGGAGGCGATCGCCGGCATCCGCAAACCTGCGTCGGGCGAAATCCTCGTCGGCGGCAGGCCCGTTGCGGGCATGGATCCCGCGGGTCTGCGCGCGCTGGGCCTGGCGCACATCCCCGAAGACCGCCATCACATGGGCCTCGTTCTGAAATTCGAGGAATATGAAAACGCCATCCTTGGCTACCACCGGGACGTTCGGTACGGACGTGGCGCTATGCTCGACCTTCAGGCCATGCGCCGGGATGCGGAGGAAAAGATCGCCAAATACGACATCCGCCCGCCGGATCCTCGACTGCGGACCGCTAATTTTTCCGGCGGCAACCAGCAGAAGATCGTCGTGGCACGCGAAATCGAGCGCGACCCGAATGTCCTGATCATCGGCCAGCCGACCCGTGGCGTGGACATCGGGGCGATCGAGTTCATCCACAAGCGGATCATCGAGACGCGCGATGCCGGCAAGGCGGTGCTTCTCGTCTCGGTGGAACTGGACGAAATCCGCGCACTTTCCGACCGGATCCTGGTGATGTTCGCGGGCAGGATTGTCGGCGAACAGTCCAGCGAGGCTAGCGAACAGACACTGGGCCTGATGATGGCCGGGATCGCTGCATGAGCGAGAAACGAATGATCTGTTTGAACCGCGCATTCACGACGGTCGGTCCGATGGTTCGGTTGATGAGGAGCCGAGCATGAACACGGCTTCCGCTCCGCTTCCCGCGTGGATCAATTACGCTGTCATCCCGCTTCTCAATCTCGTCCTGGCGTTCTTCTTCTCAGGATTGGTGGTCTGGGCCATCGGCCAAAATCCCTTCGAGGCCTTGCGGCTGCTCTTGATCGGTGCTCTGGGCCGCGGCGAGGGTATCGGATTTACGCTCTTCTACACGACGAGCTTCATCTTCACCGGGCTCTCGGTTGCTGTGGCGATCCATGCGGGCCTGTTCAACATCGGTTCGGAAGGCCAGGCTTATCTCGGAGGGCTGGGAGCAGCTCTGGTTGCGCTGTCGCTTGACCGCTATGTACCCTGGTATGTGACGATGCCCTTTGCGGTGATCGGTGCTGCCCTCTTCGGGGCTGCCTGCGCTGCCATCCCCGCCTGGCTGCAGGCCTACCGCGGCAGCCACATCGTCATCACGACCATCATGTTCAACTTCATCACCTCGTCGCTGATGAACTATCTTCTGGTGCGGGTTCTGATCGTGCCAGGCAAGATGGCGCCCGAAAGTCGGACCTTCCTCGAAGGGGGACAATTGCCGAAGCTGGACTGGTTGATCGCGATTTTCGGTGGCAGGCTGGGGGCCGCGCCTCTCAACTTTTCCTTCCTCATTGCGCTGCTCATGTGCCTGCTCGTCTGGCTTCTGATCTGGCGCACGAAGCTGGGCTACGAGATGCGCACGCTTGGCATCAGCCCCACGGCGGCGAGCTATGCCGGTATCCCCTACGCGAAGATCGTCATGATCACCATGCTGATATCCGGCGGTCTGGCCGGCATGATGGCGCTCAATCCCGTCATGGGAGCGTCCGCACGGCTGCAGATTGAATTTGTCGGTGGTGCCGGCTTTGTGGGAATCGCTGTATCGTTGATGGGCCGCAACCATCCAGCCGGCATCATCCTTGCGGCGCTTCTGTTCGGGATTCTCTACCAGGGCGGCGCGGAGCTGTCCTTCGACATGCCGAGCATCACCCGGGACATGATCGTTGTCATTCAAGGTTTGGTGATCCTGTTCGCCGGTGCGCTGGAATACATGCTCCGCCCGGCGATCGTGCGTCTCTACCAGCAGGCAACCGGGAACAGGTAGCTCATGGACTATTTCGATATTCTCGTCAGCATCCTGGGATCGGCAATCCGGCTTTCGATCCCGCTTCTCTTCACGGCGCTCGCCGGGTTGTTTTCCGAGCGGGCAGGGATTTTCGACATCGGTCTGGAAGGCAAGATGTTGGTCTCGGCCTTTGCCTCTGCC
>JAEYTV010000572.1 GCA_023433855.1 Pseudomonadota bacterium
CCATCTACGAGCGCGGCGAGGCGCTCAAGAAGCACTGTGAAAAGCTTCTGGCGGCCGCCGAAAACCGCATCGAGAAGATCCGCCTCGATCGCGCCGGCAAGCCTCAAGGCGTGGAGCCGCTGGACGGTGACTGACGGTCCAGACGCCGGCCCAGCCTGATACGTGGCGGCGCGAAGGCGCCGATCCACATCCGTCGGGATAGAGAAACGTTGCACCAAAGTCTTACTGCGCCCGCCAGGTTGAGGTCACAAAGCGGTTGACGCACGCAAGCCCCCTGCCCATGATGGCCGCTGACTGGTTCTTGGGAGGAGACAATCGTGAAATTTGGCATGAAATCCAACAAAATCAACCTTGTTTTTGTTGCGGCTCTTGCCGTTCCGACGGCATTCGGCACGGTCGGGGCAAAGGCCGCGGAGTTCATCAACGTGCTCACCGGCGGCACCTCGGGCGTCTATTATCCCCTCGGCGTGGCCCTGTCGGAGATCTACGGGCAGAACATCAAGGACGCGCGCACGCAGGTGCAGGCGACCAAGGCGTCGGTGGAGAACCTCAACCTCCTGCAGGCCGGCAGGGGTGAAATCGCCTTTTCGCTCGGCGACTCGGTCCAGGCTGCCTGGGAGGGCAATACGGAAGCCGGATTCCCTGGCAAGCTGGACAAGCTGCGCGGCATTGCCGCGATCTATCCCAATTTCATCCAGGTCGTGGCAAGTGCGGATTCCGGCGTGAAGACCCTTGCCGACCTCAAGGGCAAAAGCCTCTCCGTAGGTGCTCCCAAGTCCGGTACCGAGCTCAATGCGAGAGAGATCTTCGAAGCCGCGGGCATGTCCTACAAGGATCTCGGCAAGACCGAATATCTTCCGTTCGCGGAGTCCGTCGAACTGATCAAGAACCGGCAGCTCGACGCAACGCTTCAGTCCGCAGGGCTGGGCGTCGCCTCCATCCGGGATCTCGCCACCTCGCTGAAGATCAACGTGGTTGCAATCCCCAAGGCAGAGGTCGCGAAGATCGGCGCCCCCTATGTTCCGGCAGTCATCCCGGCCGGAACCTATGAGGGGCAAACAGCCGATGTGGAAACCGCAGCGGTCGGCAATTTCCTGATCACCCATTCGGAAGTGTCTGACGAAACCGCCTACCAGATGACCAAGCTGCTGTTCGAAAACCTGCCGAAGCTGGCGGCAGCACATGCGGCGGCCAAGTCGATCGATGCGTCCAAGGCGCTCGAAGGCATGCCCGTTCCCCTGCATCCGGGCGCGGAGCGCTACTACAAGGAAGCCGGCCTGATCAAATAAGGCCAACCGCACCTTCTGCGGGAGAAGGTGCGCAGTCCTTGGGCGGGTGAGCCGTCTGCCTGGCCGGCTCCCTCTCTCTCAGGGTCTTTTGCACTGTCGGCCAAGACGCCGGCCGAACGCCCAATCTTCAAGGCCAAACTTCCGGAGTAGCAATGTCCGACACTGCAATGCTGCAGAACCAGAGCGGCCCCCACTCGGCCGAAGAAGCGATCGAAGGGCTGCCCGCGGGCTTTGGAGAAGGCTGGACTGGCCGTCTGGCGTTCTGGCTTGCCTTCGCGTTCACTCTTTTTCAGTTGTGGACGGCCGCCTACGGCACGCTCGCCAGCCAGATCGTACGCGCGATGCACGTGGGCTTCCTGCTGCTGCTGGGCTTTGCACTGTTCGGCAACCTTGTGGCCAAGACGCGAGCGGGCAAGACATGGTTCTGGGCCTTGGGGATCCTCGGGTTTCTGACCGGCATCTACAACTGGATCTTCTATGAAGAACTGATTCAGCGAAGCGGATTCCTGACCACGGCCGATCTTGCCGTCGGCACCGTTCTCATCGTGCTCGTCTTCGAAGCGGCGCGGCGGCTGATGGGCCTTCCACTGACCATCATTGCCGGCATCTTTCTCCTCTATTGCTTCCTTGGACAATATGCCCCCGGCCCGTTCGTCCACCGGGGCTACGACTTCGAACTGATCATCGAGAATTTCGCCTACGGCACAGAGGGCATTTACGGCACGCCGATCTACGTTTCAGCTGCCTACATCTTCATCTTCGTCGTCTTTGCTGCCTTCCTTGAAAGGGCGGGCATGCTGGCACTCTTCAACGACTTCGCCCTCGGGCTGGTCGGCACATGGCGAGGCGGGCCGGCCCAGGTCTGCGTGATGTCGTCCGCATTGATGGGAACAATTTCGGGGTCGGGAGTAGCCAACGTCGTTGCATCCGGACAATTCACGATCCCGCTGATGAAGCGGTTTGGCTTCCGGTCCGCCTTTGCGGGTGGCGTGGAGGCGACCTCCTCGATGGGCGGGCAAATCATGCCCCCCGTCATGGGAGCCGTTGCCTTCATCATGGCGGAGACCCTGAACGTTTCCTATGCGGAAGTCGTCAAGGCAGCGATCATTCCGGCGATCCTTTACTTCGGTGTCTGCTTCTGGATGGTCTTCCTCGAGGCCGGCAAGGCAGGGCTGCGGGGCATGAAAAAGGCAGAACTGCCCAACCCGTGGCATGCGGTCCGGGAACACTGGCCTCTCATCCTGCCACTTGCAGCACTCGTCTACCTGCTGTTTGCCGGCTACACCCCGATCTTCGCCGGCACGATGGGCCTCGCTCTCGTTGTGGTGCTTGTGCTCGGCATGCCGCTTGCAGCAAGTATCGGACCGCTCGCCTTCCGTATCGTCTTCTGGATTGTTCTCGGCCTCGCAGCGGCGTCATTCCTGCGCTATGGCGTCGATTTCCTCGCTATTGTCATCGTCGCCCTTATTGCGGGGTGCATCTTCGTGAAAGGTGGGCATGAGACTCTTGCCATCTGCCGCGATGCGATGGCGGAAGGAGCAAAGAACGCGCTGCCCGTCGGCATCGCCTGCGCGATTGTCGGCATCGTCATCGGCACCCTGACGCTGACCGGTATCGCTTCGACCTTTGTCGGTGCGATCATCCGCGTCGGCGAACACAATCTCTTCCTGTCGCTCGTGCTGACAATGATCACATGCCTTATCCTCGGCATGGGCATCCCGACGATCCCGAACTATATCATCACCTCGTCGCTTGCGGGTCCCGCCTTGATGGAACTGGGTGTTCCGCTGATCGTCAGCCATATGTTCGTTTTCTATTTCGGCATCATGGCGGACCTGACGCCGCCGGTGGCGCTGGCCTGCTTCGCCGCCGCTCCAATGGCCAGGACGTCGGGTTTCAAGATATCGATCGAGGCGACGAAACTTGCGACTTCGGGCTTTGTCGTACCCTTCATGGCGGTTTACACGCCCGCTCTGATGCTGCAGGACCCGGGCGCGATATCGGCGGCATGGGGTTATCCCATCGAGGTGGCCTATCTGTTCCTGAAGGCCTGCTTCGGCATTGCGCTGTGGGGAACGGCAGTTGTCGGTTTTCTCTTGGCCCGGATGGCGATCTGGGAACGATTGCTTGCCTTCATCGCGGGGGCAAGTCTCGTACTGGCGTTACCCTGGACAGATGAGATCGGCTGGGCGCTTGGCATCCTCGTCGTTGCGCAGCATTGGTGGCGCAACCGCACTTCGCCAGCAGCTCCCGAAATGGCATGAGCCTCTGCATCCTTGCAGGGCCGAAGCTGACGACGCTGGCCGTTTCGCTCTTCACCCTCTCCTGGACCCATTCGGTGCAGAAGACGGAGTGGCGCGAAACCTGGGAGGTGACATCCAGAGGACTGCAGATCCGCGAGGCCGCGGTCAAAGGGTCCGGCGCCGGCATGGAACCCGGCGCGGATGCCCGGCTGCGCGAGGGCTGGTGGACAT
>JAEYTV010000589.1 GCA_023433855.1 Pseudomonadota bacterium
ATCCTGAAGAACGGGAACGAGCGCACCGCTGGCGATGGATTGTCCAAACACGAAACTCGGGCCGTAAGCGACACCTGCGCCCGTTAACGCCGCAGCGAGGAGCATCTGCATGTTGTTGGATGCAAAGCGGACTGGCCCGTCGATCACATGGGTTTGCCCCTCAGGGTCGGTCAGGCTCCAGTCTCCTGGAGAAACAGCGTCTGTGAACGCCAGTCTTGGAGCTTGCCTTAGATTATCGACCGTGATCGGCACCCCGTGCCGCGTCAGGAATGATGGCGCCGCGCAGAAAATCATTCGGCACGGAGCCAGCCGCCGGGCGATCAGGTGCGAATTTTGCAAAAGGCCAATGCGTATCGCCAGATCGATCCCTTCCGATAGCAGATCGACATAACGATCGCTTAGCAACGTTTCGACCGAGACATCGGGATAGGTTTCGAGGAAGCTCCCGATTACCGCGCCTAGATGCATGGCGCCGAACGTCGTCGGAGCGGCGATCCGCAATAATCCTCTAACGCTCGCCTGCGCCTCCTGTGCTTCCGCCTTGGCCTCATCGACGGCTTCAAGGATCTGCTTGCAACGTGCGTAGTAGGCTTTTCCTACTTCAGTGAGATTGAGCATTCGCGTCGTTCGCTGAAGCAGCCGCGCCTGCAGTTCCTCTTCGATCGCCGAAACGTGCTTGCCCGCCATAGACGGTGAGAGCCCGAAGCGCCGCGCCGCGCCAACAAGGCTGCCTTCCTCCACCGCAGAAACGAACACGGCCATGCCGGTCAGTCGATCCACTTGGCCACCTCATTCCGTCTTGTGGTTATCAGGTCATAATAACAAATAGCGGATTATATCCGAAATGTATCATGCCTAGATTCTCTGCACCGGTCATGAGGCGCCGGGTGCAACGAGAGGCACGTCCATGAAAGTCGCATCGAATGGAATAGTCCTGCACATCGAGGAGCAGGGCTCAGGGGAACTGTCCTTGGTGTTCCTTCACTATTGGGGCGGTTCGTCCCGCACGTGGCGGCTGGTGACAGCCGAGCTCGCGCAAAGGTTTCGCACGATCGCCATCGACCACCGGGGTTGGGGGCACTCGGACGCACCTGATGCGGGTTATGCGTTGTCCGACATGGCGGCCGACGTCGCAGGAGTAATCACCGCGCTCAATCTACGACGCTACGTCCTGGTCGGACATTCCATGGGCGGCAAGGTCGCCCAGTTGATGGCATCGCGCCGGCCTGCCGGCTTGGCCGGGCTTGTGCTCGTAGCTCCTTCACCGCCCACGCCGATGTCTCTTCCCGCAGCGGCCCGCGAGACGATGACCGGCGCTTACGAGAGCCGCGCGGCAGTCGAGGCGACGATCGATAATGTGCTCACGGCCAAGCCCCTTCCCGAGGAAATACGCAAGCAGGTCACCGAGGACAGCCTGAAAGGCGCCTCGGCGGCGAAGTTGGCCTGGCCCCTCGCAACAAGCCAGGAGGACATCACCCACCAGGTCGGCAACATCGATGTCCCCACGATTGTGATTGCCGGTGAGTTGGACAAGGTCGATACACCGAATGTTCTCAAGACCGAGCTATTGTCCCGCGTGCCCACCGCCTCCATTCACGTGTTAGCCGGAACCGGTCATCTATCGATGCTGGAGTCTCCTCTGGAAATCGCCACCCTTATCCGACGCTTTTGCGAGCGGCTCATCCCGTAAGGCTCTGCTCAGGGGTTCGCTCCAGCAGGTCGATCCCTTCATCTGTGGAAACTTTCCGACAGCGCCAACTGAACGAGGTTTCCCTTTCGGAGAACCGCCCCCATCTCAAACTCCTTTGGTGCTGCGGCGCAGACAGCAAGATCACGACGCGTCGTCGAATGGCATCGGGGTCATGAAACCGAGATCGACGAGTTGCTGTGCGTTCTGGAAAGCGACGGACACTTCGTCGTTGAAGTCGAGAGTCCCGATCCGCTCCAGTTCAGACATCAACGCCCTGTAATGCTCGGCGTCATTGTAATGCTGCTTCCCCCGCGCAGCTTCAGATATCTTGTCCTTGTAATCGATGAAGAACTTGAAGTGCAGAAGGACTCCCCAGAGGGGCGCGAAATTACGCCCGTATGGAAGCGGGCGGTGGGGACTGCTGCCGAAGAAGCAGTTCTCATCCCAGTAGATCAGCGGATATTTGATGAGTTCGTTCTGTTCGCCGAACCTGCGGTTTCGAGGCCCACCTCGAATGCTGATCCCCCGCTTGTCGGTATGCAACTCATAGCCGCTTCCGTCGAAATGACTGGAAAACTCCCAGGGCATCCCGTCCCCAGTATCCGGAAGGGCGCTGCCGGCACTTGGATACATGTCCAGCATAGGCGCAGGTAACCGTTTCAGGCCCTCGTCTCTACACAGCCGGATAAGGTTGCGGATGTTCATCTCCGAACAGCGATCGTAGACGAGGAACTCGTCGGAATCGACATTGAGATACCACCTGTCCAACCCGTATATCCGGAACAATGCCTCTCTCCAGCGCCTGCCTCGCCGGGCTTCTCTATATCTCAGGGACGAAGTCCAGAGATCTGTGTCCGCTTCAGC
Organism: Pseudomonadota bacterium; assembly: GCA_023433855.1. Taxonomy (GTDB): domain Bacteria; phylum Pseudomonadota; class Alphaproteobacteria; order Rhizobiales; family Rhizobiaceae; genus Neorhizobium. Next base: position 2,555 of record JAEYTV010000589.1, read on the forward strand.
TAACAGAAGTTCACGCGTTGCATCGCTGGAGGCGTCGTCAACGCAGATGAACCTCGTGATCCCAAGGCTGCGGTAATGACGTAGAAAGAACGGAAGAAGGCGCGCATCATTGTGGGTCGTGAACACCAACGGCACATCGTCTCTGGTCAGTGGTTCGACCTCGCGAACGGACACCAGGTCTACCCCTTCAACGTTCCGTTTCTCTCGCCGAGTGATCCTCCTGGTCTCGCAACTGGTCTTCAGGCGTTCCCAAAAACTGCGCTCCCCGACTGGCTGAGAGCCTTTGAATGGATATTCCACTTTGCGTGATCCCCTGGAGTGTCCTCGCTTTGACGTCAGGCTGTTCTCCGGAGATGGAGGCAGAGAGTGAAGCGATCCCGCTTCAGTGGCGAACAGATCATCTGCATTTTGAAGGCTCCAGGCCGTGTTGCCGGCTGTTGAGCTGCGCCGCAAACATGGTGTCAGCGACGCGGCCTTCTCCAAGTGGCGCCAGAAGTATGGCGGAATTGGCGTGCTGTAGGCCGAGCGTCTGAAGGTTCTGGACGACGGGAACGCTCAGTTGAAGCGCCTGCGGTCTGGTCGACCTCAACCGCGTGTCTTGACGGGGCTCAGCCCGGAATGTCTTGCTACCGGAGTGGGTTACTCGCTTCTGGCGGACCCGTCGTCGTGGAACCGCACGGGATCGCCCTCGGGACAAGAGGCCGTGCATGATCGTCTCGGACGACGGACCCGAGCTGACCTCAAACCCCATCCTGTCGAGACAACCGAGCAACGACGATTTACAGCCTACCTGCATCTGCTCTATGGGAACGGAGACCAAAAGGAGAAGCGCATGGCGCTTACAGCTTCGAAGCCACACGCCCCCCAACTCGGCCACGCCGTCCTGGTAACACTCGGCATGGCAGTGGCGGTGGGAGGCGCCCTCGCCTTTCAGCATGTCGGCGGCTATATCCCCTGTGCGCTCTGCCTTCTGCAGCGGGACCCGTATTATCTCGGAATTCCGCTCGGCATTCTGGCCGTCGTTGCTTCCGCCCTTCGCCTGCCAACCTGGATCTCCCGGTCGCTTCTCTTTGTCATCGGGGTGATGATGCTCGTGGGTGCCGGCATGGGCATCTATCACTCAGGCGTCGAATGGGGACTGTGGGAAGGTCCTGCTAGCTGTGGCGGTGCATCGGGGCTACCTACCGACGCTGGCAACCTTCTTTCCGACCTCAACACCGTCCACGGGCCCTCCTGCACCGAAGCCGCACTGCGCGTGCTGGGTTTGTCCTTTGCGGGATGGAACGTTGTCGCCAGCGTCATACTCGCAGCAATCGCCCTGGCGGGAGCCAGAAAGGCGGCCTAGCCGGCTCCCTGGTAGCATCGAAGGGCGTTACGGCTGCAACTCGGTATCCCAGTAGAGATAATCCATCCAGCTCTCGTGCAGGTAATTCGGCGGAAACATCCGGCCGTTGTTGTGCAGGTCCTGCACAGTCGGGCGATAGGGCTTCTGATGCGGAAACATGGCAGCCTGCTTCGGCAGCTTGCTGCCCTTCCTCAGGTTGCAGGGCGAGCAGGCCGCCACGACATTCTCCCAGGTCGTTTGCCCTCCGTGTGCCCGCGGTATGACGTGGTCGAAGGTGAGGTCGTCATGGGAGCCGCAGTACTGGCATTCGAACCTGTCGCGCAGGAAGACGTTGAACCGGGTGAAAGCCGGATTGCGGGTCGGCTGGACATAGGTTTTGAGGCTGACGACGCTCGGCAGCCTCATCGAAAAGCTCGGCGAACAGACTGAGTATTCATATTCGGCGATGATGTTGACCCGGTCGAGGAAGACCGCCTTGATCGCGTCCTGCCAGGACCACAGCGACAAGGGATAATAACTCAGCGGCCGGTAGTCAGCGTTCAGGACGAGCGCCGGCAGGGCCTGCGGGGAGACTGCAATCGTCAAGTGACGCTCCTACCCGATTCGGCATCTGTATCCTCTATATTAGGTCCGTTGTTACAGGATTGTGAAGCCCAATAAACGCAGTGGGATACTGCCTTCGGCATTCACGCAAGCGGCGCCCCGTCGCGGCGCATTCTTGCCGCATAATAGGCCCAGAAAAGCCTGGCCGCCACGGATCGGACCGGGCTCCAGGCATCCGCCATCCGCGAAAGTTCCTTCGCTCGCGGGCGCGACTGCAGGTCGAAGGCATGGGCGACCGCCGCCTGCAATGCGACGTCACCGGCTGGAAAGATGTCGCCGTGCCCGGCGCAAAACATGAGGTAGACCTCCGCCGTCCAGGGCCCGATGCCGGGAAGGGACGTCATCTGACGGATGGCTTCGGAAGTTCCGAGCCCGCCAACAACATCCAGGTCTAGCCGCCCTTCCCGGATGGCTGCAGAGAGATTGGCGAGCGTCGCCGCTTTTGCCCGGGAAAGGCCAAAGGTCGCGAGGAGGGCGGGATCGAGCTGGGCGTAGCTGGATGCCGTGAGCGGGCCTCCGGCAGTCATCCGCTTCCAAATTGCTGTTGCGCTGGCTCTCGATATCATCTGTGAAACAACAATTGCTGCCAGGCCTGCGAAGCCAGGCTCAGACGTTCGCAGTGGGACTGGAGAGGCTACGGCGATGATGGCTCGTAGCCGCGGATCAAGACGAGCAAGTTCCTCGAGACCGCGGTGCAGATCCTGGTGGTCACGGATGACTGTCATGGTTTTCCCGGGCGTCCCATGGCCGTTTTCGCGAAAGCGTGGCAGAACAAGCCATGCTCGCTTCGCAAACTGATAGACCCGTCTACCGCTTCGCGCCAAGCCCCAATGGGATCCTCCATCTTGGCCATGCCTTGTCGGCGATCCTCAACCACGACATGGCTGACGAGACCGGAGGTCGCTTTCTGCTGCGCATCGAGGACATCGATGCTTCGCGTTGCACTCCCGAGTTCGAGATGGCCATTTATCGCGACCTGGCGTGGCTCGGCCTTCGGTGGGAGGCCCCGGTGCGCAAGCAGTCCCAGCACCTGGATGCTTATCAGCAGGCCTTGAACCAGCTCCGCGAAATGGGTTTGGTCTACCCCGCTTTCCTCACCCGCGGTGAGGTGAAGACGCGCGTTGTCGAGTTCGAGGCGAGCGGCGCAATATGGCCGCGTGATCCCGATGGCTCTCCCCTCTACCCGGAGGATGACAGACATCGTAGCGAAACCGAGCGGCAGTCATGGATCGCGAAGGGTGTGAAACACGCGCTCAGGCTCGACATGTCCAAGGCGCTCCGTCTAGCCGGCACAGCAACACTCACCTGGACGGAGATCAGTGCTGGCGTTCCGCGTGAGGTACCGGCGGATCCTGCCATTTGGGGCGACGTGATCCTCTCCCGCTCCGATGCGCCGTCCAGCTATCATCTTTCGGTGACCGTCGACGACGCGGTGCAGGGCGTCACCCATGTCGTGAGGGGAGCCGATCTCCTGAATGCGACGAATGTCCACCGGCTGCTGCAGTTCCTGCTGCAACTGCCTCAACCGGCTTACCACCACCACCGGCTGATATACGGCCCGGACGGCAGAAAGCTTTCAAAGAGCGATGGATCAACGGGACTCTGTTCCCTTCGCGCCCAAGGCCTGACGCCTGCCGACATCCGCCGGCTTGTCGGCCTGTGAACCACGACCCTCCCGGCGGCGCCGCTCCTTTATCCGGCGGGAGAAGACGGAATAGACCCGATACTTCATCAAGGCTGCGTTGAGTTCGGCGCCCAGCATGAAGATCACTCCGACCATGTAGAGAAAGACGAGCACGATCATGATGGACGCAAGGCCGGCATAAGTGGCCGCATAATTGGCAAAGCTTGAGAGGTAGGCAGCAAACCCCAGTCCGAAGACGCTCCAGAGGAGAATGGTCATCACCACGCCCGGCAAGACGTCGACGATCCTGCGGCGGCCTGCCGGCAACCATTTATGCGACGACAGAAGCCCCAGCATCAACAACAGGGCAGTGCCGTAGAGGCCCCAGTTCGCGGCTCGTGTGAGATCGCTGATCAACCAGGGAAAGCGCGTTTCCGCAAAACGCATGGCGACCGGCACCGCGACAAGCACGATGCTGATTAAGGCAAACACCACAACGGCGATAATGACGTATCCGAGGCTCGCGAGCCTTGTCACATACCAGGTCCGAGTTTCGGAGACCCGGTAGGCGCGATTGAGGGAGACACGTAGCGCCTCCACGCCGTTGGAAGCGAAATAGGCCGCCGCCAGGACAGAGACGGTAAGCAATCCGCCACGGGGAATGGTCAGGACCCGTTGGATTTCGGAGGCCAGTGGCGCTGCGATGTCGGCCGGCCAGGTGTCGAAAAGCAGATGCACGGCCGTTTCGGCGAAACCGCCTGCCCCGAGGAAACTCGCCAATGACGTGCCGAAGATCAGGAACGGGAAGAGCGCCAGCAGGCCCGACAGCGCCACGTGGCTTGCCATGGCCCAGCCATCATCCTCATTGAAATGGCAATAAGCGTCCCACAAGACCTTGTAGGCCAGGCTATACCACCGACGGGGGCGGTGTTCTTCGGGCAATGGCAACTCCATTGTGGCTTGGCCGGGAATATGGGAGGGAACATCTCCATTGTACAGGGAAGGGAAGGGATGAAATGACAGACGGGAGAACGATCATTGTCACAGGCTGTTCCTCCGGCATCGGTGCGTATTGCGCGCGCGCGTTGAAGGCGGACGGCTGGCAGGTCTTTGCTACCGTGCGCAAGGAGACCGATCTTGCGCCTTTGCAGGCTCTCGGCCTTGAAGCTCTGCTACTGGACTACACCAGACCAGCAACCATCAGCGCCGTGGTGGAGGAGGTCAGTCGGCGCACCGGCGGGCGCATTGATGCCCTGTTCAATAATGGCGCCTACGGGCAGGCCGGTGCCGTCGAAGACCTTTCGACCGACGTCCTGCGGCTGCAGTTTGAAACCAACGTCTTCGGCTGGCACGAACTCACCCGGCAAGTCCTACCGCTCATGCGCGCCCGGAAACGCGGTCGCATCGTCAACTGCTCGTCGATCCTTGGCCTGTTGCCCTATCGCTACCGCGGCGCCTATACCGCCTCAAAGCATGCGCTGGAAGGACTGATGATCACCCTGCGAATGGAGCTCGAGGGGAGCGGCATAGCAGTAAGCCTCATCGAACCGGGACCGATCGCCTCGCGCTTCACAGCCAATGCGCTCGCGATGATCAGGCAAAATGTCGATCTGGAGGGTTCCGTCCATGCTGCCGAATACCGGCGACAGCTCGCCCGCCTGGATGGAAGCGGCCCGATCAATCGCCACAAGCTCGGCCCGGAAGCGGTCTACAAGGCCTTGACAGACGCCTTGACCGCGGCTCACCCCAGACCACATTATCTGGTCACCACGCCTGCCAAACATGGCGCTTTCCTGAAAAGAATCCTGCCGGCCACGATCTTATACAAAGTGATGCGTCGCCTCGACTGACGAAAGCCATAAAGAATGTCCAGTTTCACCACCGTCCTCACCGTCATCGTCATGGGCCTCGTCGTGATCGTCCTGATCCGCGGGCTGTTCAACATGCTGAAAGGGAGCGACGCCAACAAATCAAACAAGCTGATGCAATTGCGCGTGCTCCTGCAGGCGGTTGCAATCGCGCTTATCATGCTCACATTGTGGATCACGGGCGGCGGACGCCCAAGCTGATTCTCATCAGTGGCGGGATTGAATGGTCAAGCTCAACAAGATCTATACCCGGACCGGCGACAACGGCACGACGGCGCTGGTCACCGGGCCGCGCCGTGAGAAATACGACCTCCGGATCGAAGCCTATGGGACGGTCGACGAAACCAATTCCACCATCGGACTGGCGCGGCTGTATACCGCGGAACACGCTGACCTGGACCTGATGCTGGCTCGCATTCAGAACGACCTTTTCGATCTCGGCGCTGACTTGGCTACCCCGTCGACGGAAGAAGAGCTCGACTATGAACCTCTGCGCATATCAGAGGGGCAGACCCGTCGCCTGGAATCCGAGATCGACCTGCTCAATTCGTCTCTTGACCCGCTGACCTCGTTCGTCCTCCCGGGCGGCTCTCCGGCTGCCGCCTACCTGCACCTGGCGCGGACGGTGGCACGCCGTGCCGAAAGGCTCATGGTTGAGTTGTCCAGGCACGAGGCCGTCGGCGCCGCCGCTCTGAAATACATCAACCGGCTCTCGGACTTCCTGTTCGTGGCCGCACGTTTCACCAACAACGGGGGGGCGTCGGACGTACTTTGGGTCCCCGGCCAAAATCATTAGCGGAAGCGGGAGTCGCTCGAAGATGTTCATCCCGCTGCATGATGCCGTCGAACTCAAGCACATCCGCCGGCAATACGTCACGATTGGCATCATAGTAGTGAACGTATCCATCTGGGTGATGACGACGATCGCCAGCCCCGCCGCGCTCGAACATGCGTCGCTGGGGCTTGGTTTCATTCCGGCCGTGATCTTCGATCATGCAGTACTCGAACCTTCGCTCGTGATCGTTCCAGACGACGCCACATTCATAACCTATTCATTTCTCCATCTCGATTTCTGGCACTTGGCTTCGAATATGCTGTTTCTCTGGGTGTTCGGCGACAATGTCGAAGACGCCATGGGCCACCTGAAGTTCCTGATCTTCTATTTGCTGTGTGCAAGTGCCGGCGCAGCGTTTCACGGGGCTCTGGTTCCAGACGCGGAAGGTCCCTTGATCGGCGCCTCGGGGGCGGTTTCCGGCGTGGTTGCAGCATATTTCCTGCTTCATCCTCGCGTCAGGGTGTGGGTTCTGGTGCTCTTTCGGATCCCGCTGCCCCTGCCGGCCTACATCCCCCTGACGCTGTGGATCGTCCAGCAGTTCGCGATGCTCGCTCTCGACCTGGATGGAATGGTCTCCTGGGGCGCCCACGTCGGCGGAATCATCTGCGGATCGATTCTTATCGTTTTCATGCGCAGGCCAAGGGTGCCCCTGTTCGACCGGGCGATCATTACGCCGCGCGCCGTCGAAGTCGAGGCGGTGGGCCACGCCTCCGGTGGCCCGCTACGACCCAACGTACGGCAATGACCTCGGCTTGACATTGACGTAAACGTAACAATAGTTTCGCGTGGCGGAGCAAAATTGCGCGCGCCGGTAGGGTGACGTTGTATTCGGGCAAAAAATGCGTATCGATGTCGCCCACTGACAAATGAGGGCGGTGCGAATGTCGCAACTTGCCTGAGGAGATAGTCGAGGAATGACCCCATGAAGATCCTTGTCCCTGTGAAGCGAGTTGTGGACTACAACGTGAAGATCCGCGTCAAGCCCGACGGCACGGGCGTCGAGCTCGCCAACGTCAAGATGTCGATGAACCCGTTCGACGAGATTTCCGTCGAAGAGGCGCTTCGGCTGAAGGAAGCAGGCAAGGCAGAAGAAATTGTCGTGGTCTCGATCGGTCCGGCCAAGGCTGAGGAGACGCTACGCACGGCACTTGCAATGGGCGCCGACCGGGCGATCCTGATCGAGACGGATGATGTGGTTGAGCCCTTGGCAGTTGCCAAGCTGCTCAAGGGCGTGGTGGATGCTGAGCAGCCCGGGCTAATCATCGTCGGAAAGCAGGCGATCGATGACGACAGCAACCAGACGGGGCAGATGCTGGCGGCGCTGCTCGGGAGTGCACAGGCAACCTTTGCATCCAAGATCGAACTGTCGGCGGACAAGGCTACCGTGACCCGCGAGGTGGACGGCGGCCTGCAGACGATCGAGGTTAAGCTGCCGGCGGTCGTCACGACCGACCTGCGTCTGAACGAGCCGCGATATGCCTCCCTGCCCAACATCATGAAGGCCAAGAAAAAGCCTCTCGACAAAAAGACCCCGGCAGATTTCGGGGTCGATACGACGCCGCGGCTAAAGGTCTTGAAGACGGAAGAACCCGGCGGCCGCCAGGCTGGCATCAAGGTAACGAGCGTCGAGGAACTTGTCGCCAACCTGAAGACCGCCGGCATTCTGTAATGCTGGACTGGAAGATTTGAGGAGATAACAAAGATGGCCATTCTTCTTCTGGCAGAACACGACAATTCGAGCCTCAACGATCAGACTGCCAAGACACTGACGGCCGCCACGCAGATCAGCGGAGAGGTGCATGTGCTGGTGGCGGGCTCCGGAGCGCAGGCGGCCGCCGATGCCGCAGCTAAGCTTGCCGGCGTATCAAAGGTGTTGCTTGCCGATGATGCGAGCCTCGCCAACGGACTTGCCGAACCCCTGGCGGACCTTATCGTGGCGCTCGCTGGCTCCTACGACACCATCATCGCGCCGGCTACGGCATCGGCCAAGAACGTCATGCCGCGGGTCGCCGCGTTACTCGACGTGATGCAGGTGTCGGAAGTCATGGAGGTAATTTCTGCGGACACCTTCAAGCGGCCGATCTATGCAGGCAACGCCTTGCAGACCGTACAGGCGACCGATGCACGAAAGGTGCTGACCGTGCGCACGGCCTCCTTCGCCGCCGCCGATGCCACTGGTTCGGCGCCGATCGAAAGCGTTTCAGCCGCAGCAAATCCGGGCCTGTCCAGCTTTGTTTCGGATGCGCTTTCGTCCTCCGAGCGGCCCGAACTCACCTCTGCCAAGATCATCATCTCGGGCGGTCGCGCGCTCGGTTCCGCTGAGAAGTTCAAGGAAGTCCTCCTGCCTCTGGCCGACAAGCTCGGCGCCGCGGTTGGCGCAAGCCGTGCCGCGGTCGATGCCGGTTATGCGCCAAACGACTGGCAGGTGGGCCAGACCGGCAAGGTGGTCGCGCCCGAGCTTTACATCGCGGCTGGTATCTCCGGTGCCATCCAGCATCTGGCCGGCATGAAGGACTCAAAGGTCATCGTGGCCATCAACAAGGACGAAGAAGCCCCGATCTTCCAGGTGGCAGACTATGGC